>JAFYQC010000124.1 GCA_017547265.1 Kiritimatiellia bacterium
CGCGCCGTCTCGAAGCACAACTTCCTCGTCCATTCTGCCGACGAGATACCAGAGACTGTCGCACAGGCGTTTTACATCGCGACGCACGGTAAGCCCGGTCCGGTAGTCATAGACGTACCGCGCGACTGCCAGCAGGCGCTCACATCGGCTACCTATCCCGAGCGCGTTTTTCTGCGGGCGTACCATCCCGAGGTCTCCGCGACGGCGTCGCAGGTGAGTCGTCTCGCGAAGCTTATAAACGGCGCGAAACGCCCAGTGATTCTTGCGGGCGGCGGTGTCATTGCGTCCGGCGCGTCGAAGGACGTCACTGCGCTTGCGCACAAGGCCGGGATTCCCGTCGCGACGACTTTGATGGGCATTGGCTCGTTTGACGAGACCGATCCCCTCGCGCTCGGGCTCGCCGGACTCCACGGCGAATTTGCCGCGAATGCCGCGATTGCAGAGGCGGATCTTCTCCTTGCGCTCGGCGTTCGCTTCAACGACCGCGTCACGGGCAGGAGCACTTCGAAGTTCGCCCGCCGCGCGAAGATCGTCCATGTTGACTGCGACCCTGCGTCGATAAACAAGAACGTCACAGTCGACCTCGGAATTCTTGCCGACGTGAAGGAACTCCTCATGACGGTCGACTCGCGCATAACCCCGTCGTCGCACGACGACTGGCTTGCGTCCATCGACGCTCGCCGCAGGCCGCGCACCGAGGGGCTTAAGCCCTTGCACAAGGGCGTCATCATGCCGCAGACAGTCGTCGAGTCGGTCTATGCCGCGACGAAGGGGAAGGCAGTAGTCGTCACCGACGTAGGCCAGCACCAGCTTTGGGCGGCGAAGCGATTCCGCCACACGCAGCCGCGCCACTTCATAACCTCGGGCGGCATGGGCGCGATGGGTTTCGGAATCCCGGCCGCAATCGGCGCCACGCTCGCGGGCACGGACGGCAAGGTCGTCGCTTTCCTGGGCGATGGTGGCGCGCAGATGACTGCCGAGGAGCTAATGGTCGCCTCAGAGCTCAAGCTGCCTGTCGCTTTCATCGTCTTTTCAAACGGCTCGCTTGGGCTTGTGCGCCAGATGCAGCGGCATCTCTGCGGCGGCAACTACTTTGCGACAGATCTTCGCTCTCCCGACTTCGTGAAGCTCGCGGCGGCCTACGGCATACGCGGCGTTCGCGTGGCAGACGGGAGCAAGCTCGATGCCGCGATTGCAAAGGCGGTCAAGTCCAAGTCGCCTATGCTTGTCGAGGTCGTGGTTGAGAAGGAGGCCGAGGCATGAAAGAGGAAATCCACCGTCTCAACTGCTATGTCGAGAACAAGCCGGGCGTCCTCGCAAGGATCGTAGGACTCATTTCGGGCCGCGGCTACAACATCCAGACGCTCAACGTCGGGCCTACCGAGGACGGCACTGTCTCCCGTATGAAGATCGACGTCCTCGGCACCGCACGTGTCGTCGAGCAGATCATCTTGCAGCTCCGCAACCAGGTCAACGTGATCGAAGTCACCTCGCGCCGCATGTAGGACGGCCGATGCATGTGCGTCAGCTTTTATAGCCCGCGACGCGCGATTTTTTGGTATAATCTTCGGCATGAAACTCGACCCTACGAAGATGAAGGACTGGCAGATCGCAGAAGCTGCCGAAGAGAATCTTAAACCCGCCGCCGTGCTTGCACAGGAGCTGGGGCTTCAGGAGGACGAGTGGACGCCCTACGGCAAGGTCCTTGCCAAGGTCGATGTCACAAAGGTGCTGAAGCGCGTAGGCGCGGGGCGCAAGGGCAAATACATCGACGTCACGGCAATCACCCCGACAGCGCTCGGCGAGGGCAAGACGACGACTACGCTCGGCCTCGTCGAAGGCCTCGGCAAGCTCGGGAAGAAGGTCGTCGGCTGCGTTCGCCAGCCGTCCGGCGGCCCGACTTTCAACATCAAGGGCAGCGCGGCGGGCGGTGGACTCGCGCAGGTCGTGCCGCTCACGGCGCTTTCTCTTGGGCTTACCGGCGACATCGACGCGATCACGAACGCCAACAACCTCGCGATGGTCGCGCTCAACTCCAGGATGCAGCACGAGCGCAACCACGACGACGCGTGGCTTGCGGAGCGTGGGCTAAAGCGCCTCGACATTGACCCCGAGCGCATCCAGTTCCGCTGGGCGATGGACTTCTGCGCACAGGGACTTCGCAACATCGAGATCGGCCGCGGCGGAAAGCTCGACGGCTTCAACTGCGCGAGCGGCTTCTACATCACGGTCGCGTCGGAAGTCATGGCGATTCTCGCGATGAGCGCAGACCTCGCAGACTTGAGGAAGCGTCTTTCGAAGATAATCGTCGCCTACTCGAAGTCCGGCGCTCCTGTCACGACGAAGGACCTCGAGGTCGACGGTGCGATGTGCGCGCTTCTCGTGAACGCGATCCAGCCGACGCTTATGCAGTCCATCGAGGGCCAGCCGATGTTCGTCCACGCCGGGCCTTTCGCCAACATCGCGATAGGTCAGAACTCGGTCGTCGCGGATCGACTCGCCTGCGCGCTTGGCGACTACGTCGTCACTGAGTCGGGGTTCGCTTCCGACATGGGATTCGAGAAATTCTGGAACATCAAGTGCCGCTGCTCGGGGCTCAAGCCCGACGCCGTCGTGCTTGTCGCGACCGTCCGCGCGCTCAAGGCCCACGGTGGCGCGCCTGCCGTTAAGGCGGGTCTTCCTCTCGATCCCGCTTACACGACCGAAAACCTCGAGCTCCTTGAGAAGGGTTGCGACAACCTGCTTGCGCACATCGACATCATCCGCCGCGCGGGCATTCAGCCCGTCGTCTGCCTCAACGCGTTTTACACCGATACTCAGGCCGAGCGCGATCTCGTTAAGCGCGTTGCCGAGGGTGCGGGCGCGACGTTCGCGGTGAGCGACCACTGGCTCAAGGGCGGCGATGGCGCGATAGAGCTTGCCGAGGCGGTTATCGCCGCTTGCGAGAGACCTAACGAGTTCGCGTATCTCTGCGACCTCGAAGAGCCCCTTAAGGACCGCATCGAAAAGCAGGTCAAGGAAGTCTACGGCGGCGATGGCGTCGATTTCGAGCCCGTGGCGCTCGAAAAGCTCGCGGCGTTCCAGGCAGACCCCGAGACGGCGCGTCTTCCGATCTGCATTGCGAAGACTCAATATTCGCTTTCGCACGACCCGAAGCTCCTCGGACGTCCGAAGGGCTGGCGCATGCCGGTCAAGGACGTTCTCATCTACAGGGGCGCGGGTCTCATCGTTCCCGTGGCGGGCGAAATTAAGCTCATGCCGGGAACCTCTGCGTCGCCGGCCTACCGCCGCATCGACGTAGACGTTGAAACAGGAAAGGTGAAAGGGCTCTTCTGATGAAACGGCAGATCGTCCTCATAATTTCGCTTGTGGCCGGCCTCATAGCCGCGATATTGACCCGCACGTATCTCACAGTCAAGGAAAACGAGATCAAGGCGGAGAAGGCGAGACTTGTCGCGAAATACGGTACCATAGACGTTCTCGCGTTTGCCCGCGACGTTCCGTCTGGCGAGGTGCTCTCGAAGGCAGATCTCGGCGTGAAGTCCGTTCCGGCGATCGGTATGAGAGGCCAGGCGCTGACTAAAGACGACCTTGACATCGTCATCGGTCGCAAGACGACGATTGGCCACAAGGCGAAGGAAGTCGTTTTCTGGAGCGACATCGAGGGGGGCAACCCGCGCGACAAGGGGCTTTCCGCTGACGTGAAGCGCCAGATGCGCGCGATGTCGATCAACGTCAATGGCGCGGCGTCGGTCAGCGGCATGATCAAGCCGAACGACCATGTCGACGTGATCGGCACGTTCAACTTCCCAGACGACGAGGGCAAGATCAAGCGTGGCGATCCCGTGACGTGCACGATTCTCCAAAACGTGCTCGTTCTCGCGACCGGCAAGGACACTTCGAAGACCCAGTCGCGCGAACTTGGAATGGTCGGCGGTTCAAACTACTCCACCGTGACGCTCGAGGTGACGCCGCGCGAGGCCGAGATGCTGGCGTTCGCCGAGCAGATAAAGGGGCGCCTCATACTGACGCTACGCAACCGCAACGACACTTCTTCCGAAAAGGAACTTCCGCAGATCGACTACCTCAAGATCCGCCAGGAGATGGAGGAGCTTAACCTCAAGCGCCAGCAGAAGATCGGAGGGCGGTAGCAGATGATCCTTACCACCCTCATTGGCGGGAATCGCGAATCCCGGACGCTCACCGACGGAACGTACATGATCGGGCGCAATCCATCGTGCCCGATCTGCTTTAACTTTCCAGACGTCTCCGAGCGCCATGCGATTCTGACAGTGAGGGGTAACAAGGCGGTTGTGGAGGATCTGCATAGCGCCAACGGAACTTATGTCAACGGCGAGCAGATAGACGGACCAGCTGAGCTCGACGGCGGCATGGTCATCCAGATAGGCGAGTCGATGCTCCGCGTCTGCGACGAGAACGACTGGGCTGCGAAAGCGGCCGAGGATGTCGCGCGCGAGGAACCGGCCGAGGAGCCGGCAGCCGCCGCTCCAGTTGCCGACGACGAAGACGAGCCGCCGCCGCCAGACCCGATGCGCGAACTTCGCAGGAGCGTCCAGGAGCAGATACAAAAGGAACTCCTGAAGCGCATGGACATGAAGCGGCTTACGATGCAGGGCGTCGACCGCGAGGGGCTTGAGGACACTGCGCGCGAGAAGATACGCCAGATCATCGACGAAGTCGTCGCCAACGGGCGGCTTCCCGACGGCATCGACCCCGTCCGTCTCGAGGACGACGTATTCAACGAGGCGATGCGCCTTGGGCCGCTTGAGGAGCTTTTGTCCGACGACACCGTGAGCGAAATCATGGTGAACGGCCCTGACAAGGTCTACATCGAGCGCGGCGGGCGTCTCCAGCTTTCCGACTGCCAGTTCACCGACGACGCGAGCGTCCTTTCTGTGATCGAGCGCATCATCGCTCCTCTAGGCCGCCGCTGCGACGAGTCACAGCCGTATGTAGACGCGCGTCTTGCAGACGGAAGCCGCGTCAACGCGATCATTGCGCCTCTTGCGCTTTCGGGCCCGACTATCACGATACGAAAGTTCTCCAAGAAGGCGCTTACGCCAGACGACTTCATTCGCTTTGGCACGTGGACCCACAATGCTGCGGAGTTTATGAAGCTCTGCGTGTGGCTCAGGAAGAACGTCATCGTCGCTGGCGGAACTGGCTCGGGCAAGACGACGCTTCTCAACTTGCTTTCGGGCTACATTCCACACAGCGAGCGAATCGTGACCGTCGAGGATGCGGCGGAACTGCGTCTCCAGCAGCCGCACGTCGTACGCCTCGAGGCGAGGCCGCCGAACATCGAGGGGAAGGGCGCTGTGCCGATTCGCGATCTCGTGAAGAACTGCCTCCGAATGCGCCCCGACCGCATCATCGTCGGTGAATGCCGTGGCGGCGAAGCTCTTGACATGCTCCAGGCGATGAACACCGGCCACGACGGCTCGCTCACCACTGTACACGCCAATTCGCCGCGCGACGTCATATCGCGTCTCGAGACGATGGTGCTAATGAGCGGAATGGAGCTTCCCTCGCGCGCGATCCGCGAGCAGATCGCGTCTGCGGTCGACATCATCATCCATGAGTCGCGCCTTTCCGACGGCTCGCGCAAGGTCACTGCGATTACCGAGGTGACGGGACTCGAGGGCAACCAGATAGTGATGCAGGACATCTTCGCCTTCAATCAGCAGGGCGTCGGGTCGGACGGCAAGATCATAGGCGAGTTCAAGCCGACGGGCGCGATGCCCACGTGGTTCGACCAGCTTGCGGGGCGTGGCATTAAGTGCGACCCCAGGATGTTCGACCCCGACTGCACGACAGACTTCAACGTGGGGCGGACGAAATGATACTTTGGATATCAGTCGTCCTTTTCGGTGTCTGCTTCGCGGGAATCGCGTGGTATTTTTGCGCCGGCGTAAAGATCAAGTCAGGGTGGCAGAACGGCGAAAGTCCGCTTGCGAAATGGCTCGACCAGCGCCGTCGAGACAAGTTCAACGAGCAGCTTCCCGATGCGCTCGCCACGATGTCGAATGCGCTTCGTGCCGGCTTTTCGATTTCCCAGGCGTTTGACTCGGTTGTAGCGCAGGGCGAAAAGCCGATGTGCGAGGAGTTTGCGATCCTCCAGCAGCAGCTCAGAATAGGCATGAGTTTCGAAGACGCGCTCGAGTCGATGTCTGGCCGCGTTGGTTCGGACGACCTCACGCTCGTCACGACGGCGATTCTCATAAGCCGCAAGACCGGCGGCAACGTTACTGAGATCTTCGACAAGATATCCGAGACGATTCGCGGCCGCATGCGCATTGAGCGCAAGGTGAAGACGATGACTGCGCAGGGCCGGCTGCAGGGAATCATTGTTTCGGTGATGCCTCTTTTCCTCGGCGTTGCGATGACGATCATGAAGCCCAAACTGATGCTGCCTTTTTTCTGCAGTTTGATGGGGTTGGGCTCTATAGTCGCGGTAATTGCGCTCATTACCATCGGCTGGCTGATCATCCGCAAGATAATCAAAATCGACGTGTGACAAGCGGTTTTTGCCGTTCGTAGCCCGCCTTTTTTGATATAATATACTCTTAAACTTGCGAGTAGTAAGATGAAAGACAGATTTTTCGACAAGATCGACTGGGCGGCCTTCTGGACGGCGACGCTCGTCACGTTTGCGGTATATTTCTTTACGCTTGGCCCCTCGGTAGGGCTTGAAGACTCGGGCGAGCTTGCGACGGCAGGCGCGCATCTCGGCGTCCCGCACCCCCCGGGGTATCCGTTCTGGACTTTTTGCAGCTGGCTTTTCTGCAAGGTGTTTTCTTGGGTTACCTACATGGGCCACCCGACGCCTGCGTGGTGCATCTCGCTCTTTTCCGCTACGGCCGGTGCGTTTGCCGCGGGCTTTACGGCGATGCTGATATGTCGTTCGGGGAGGGATTTTCTTGGGGGTGGAACGGACGGGGGTTCAGGCACCCCCGCACCCCTGCCCATGGAGGGAGTCAATGAGTGGCTCTGTTTTGGCGGCGGCGTTGCGGGCGCGCTTACGTTCGCGCTATCGCCTGTCGAGTGGTCGCAGTCGACAATCGTCGAAATCTACTCGCTCAACGCGTTCTTCCTGATGTGGGTGTTCCTGCTGAGCTATCGCTGGATGAGGAAGCCCTCCGACTTCATCCTCTGGTTCACGGCGTTCGTGTTCGGGCTCGGCCTCACCAATTATCAGGTTCTCCTTTTCGCCATCGTGCCGCTCGCACTCGTCATCGCGATGAAGAATATCGGCATGTTCCGCGATGTCTTCATCTACTTGATGCCCGTCGCGCTCACTTACCAGATAATGCAGATCGGCTGCCTCCAGCGTGCGGACCAGTATATGCAGTCCGACGTCATCAACAAGCACATGCCCGTCCTGCAGACTGCCGGCTGTCCGTCGTCCGCCGTCATCGTCGTCGGCATCGTGTTCCTCGTCGCGGCAGTTGTCGCGGCCGCGGTCCTCAAGAAGCGCGGCGAGGGCGAGAAGGCGCGTCTTGCTGTTCTCGCGTTTGGCGGCTTTGGCGCGGCGCTCGTATTTCTCGCCGCGACTATCTTCGCGGGACCTGCGAAGTGGGAAGGTGTCTCTGCCGCGATTGCACCGCTCATAGAGCCGCGCAAATACGCGCTTGTTGCCTCGTTCATCGCGGCGAGCGTTGTCTTGGCCGTTGCGGCTGTTGTCGTCGAGGATGACGAACGTCGCATTTGGGAGGGCAAATCGCTTCCCTATATCGCGGGCGCCGCAGTCTGTGCACTTGTCGCAATTGTAATTGCGGCGAATGTTCCCGCGGCGGGTGATTTCGGCTATCGCGGAAAGATCTATCCGTGGGGCAAGTCGATTGCCATGTTCTGCGTTCCCCTCGTCGCGCTGTTCGCCCTCTGCTCGTTCACGAAGAAGGGGCTTGCGTTCGCGATTCCTGTCGCGGGGCTCCACATCGCGGCGTTCGTGCTGCTGAAGAACGGCGCGATGAATGGCCTCACGCATCCGTGCTCGTGGTGGTTCTGCTGGCCGATCGCGTGGAACTTCGTTCTTCTCGCGCTCGTGTGGGCGACGCTCCCGAACGGACGCTCCGTCGCGGGTGCTGCGTTCTTCGCGCAGCTCGGGGTCAGCTTCTACGCCTATATGCCGATAGTCTCCGATCTTCGCAATCCGCCGATGAACTGGGGCTAC
>JAFYQC010000125.1 GCA_017547265.1 Kiritimatiellia bacterium
CGTTACGACCTTGACGGTCGCGGGGAGAGCCTTGACGAAATCGACCATCGAGAACGGACGGTAGAGGTGAACCTTCAAAAGGCCGACCTTCTTCCCTTCCTTGACGAGCGCGTCAACGGTCTCGTGCAGCGTGTCGCAGCCCGAGCCCATCGCGACGACGACGTACTCCGCGTCGGCGGCGCCGACGTAGTCGTAGAGCTTGTACTGGCGGCCCGTGAGCTTCGCGAGCTTGTCCATGTACTTCTGGACGATCGCGGGCGTCGCGTCGTAGTACTTGTTGCAGACCTCGCGGAGCTGGAACGTGACGTCGGGGTTCGACGCAGTGCCGCGCATCGTCGGGTGCTCAGGATCGAGCGCGCGGGCGCGGAAATCCTCGACGAACTTGTCGTCGATCATCTCGCGGATGACTTCGGTCGGGATCTCGTCGATCTTCTGGACCTCGTGGGAGGTGCGGAAGCCGTCGAAGAAGTGGAGGAACGGAACCTTCGACTCGAGCGTCGCAGCATGCGCGACCATCGCCATGTCGTGGGATTCCTGGACGGAGTTCGAGCAGAGCATCGCAAAGCCCGTCTGGCGGCAGGCCATCACGTCGCCCTGGTCGCCGAAAATGCAGAGCGAGTTCGACGCGAGGGAGCGGGCGGAGACGTGGAACACGGTCGGGGCGAGTTCGCCCGCGATCTTGTACATGTTCGGGATCATGAGGAGCAAGCCCTGCGACGCCGTGAAGGTCGTCGTCAAGGAGCCCGTCGTGAGCGAGCCGTGGACAGCGCCTGCAGCGCCACCTTCGGACTCCATCTCGACGATCGAGGGAATCGAGCCCCAGATATTCGTCTTGCACATGGAGGCGAGCTCGTCGCACGTCTCGGCCATGGGCGAGGACGGGGTGATAGGATAGATCGCGGCCACTTCAGAGCACGCGAAGGCGATTTGAGCCGCGGCTGTGTTGCCGTCGACCATTATCTTCTTTGCCATTTTGCTTTGTTCCTTTAGTTGTGAAATCAGAAACCGTGAAGGTTAATATACCAAATCTTGCCTCGAATGTGAAGGGTTTAGCCAAGGTTAACACGTTACGGGGCGGGTATCGAGAAGGCAGGTTATCTCGCATTCCGCGGCGATTTCGTCGCCTACATATCCCTTGGCTGCAAAAGTCCGGAGGCGCGAACGCGCTTTTACGTTCTTGGCAACAATCGTGAAAGTGTCGCCCGGAACGACGGGGCGGCGAAACCTGGCGGACGAGACTGCCGCGAGGACAAAGCGGTTCTTCCTGTCGCGATCCATACCCCCCATCACGTTCTGGGCGACTATCCCCGCGCCGGCGCACTGGCACATCGACTCGACGAGGACTACGCCGGGAACGACAGGCGCACCTGGGAAATGACCCTTGAAAAAGTCGTTTTTCTCCGCAGTGAACGTATATTCACCAAGGCAACCCGTCTCGTCGGCCGAAATAAGGCGGTCGAGAAAAAGGAACGGCTCGCGGTGCGGCAGAAGCTCGCGCCCCGGCAGATTGTATTCGTTTTTGAACTTTGGATGCATCATTTCCCCCTCAAAATCCCCAAAACTCGGCGTCAAACACCCTTTGTGATGTAGATCTTCGCCATATCCGTCTTATAGCAGGAACGCTCTGAGACGTCCAGTTCCTCGAAAAGCTTCTCGCCTGGGCGAACACCCGTGAACACAATCGGGATGTCGACGTATGGGCGGTAGCCCGCCTGCTCTATCATACCCTCCGCAAGATCGAGAATCTTCACCGGTTCGCCCATGTCGAGCGTATAGATCGCCCTCTCGTCGCGCGACGCCGCCTGAAGGACGATCGACACCGCCTCCTCAGTCGTCATAAAGTACCGCTTCATGTCGGGATGCGTCACGGTAATCGGAAGCCGCTTTGCGATAAGCTCCTTGAAGAGCGGGACGACCGAACCCGACGAACCGAAGACATTGCCAAAGCGGACGGCGCAGAAAGAAGTGGAGGAGTTGGGGAGTGGGGGAGTGGGGGAGTTGTTCAAGGCCATGATTGCCTGCTCGGCGGCGAGCTTCGTCTTGCCCATCACTGAAACGGGGTTCACGGCCTTGTCTGTCGAAATAAGGACGAATCTCTTGACGCCATGCGCAGCAGAAAGCTCCGCAAGCAGCTTCGTCGCTTCGGTGTTATTGCGCCACCCTTCCTCGGGGTTCATTTCGACCATCGGAACATGCTTGTACGCCGCCGCGTGAAGAACGACTTCCGGCTTCTCGGCGGCGAAAAGCGCCTCCATCTTGCCGCGGTCGTTGATGTCGTACATGAGAGGGACGCACCGCGAGTCGTGCATTCGGCGGTCGATTTCGTAAAGAGCGTTTTCGCCGCGCTCGACCATCAGTATCTTCTTTGCCCCTGCCGCCGCAACCTGGCGAACGATCTCCGAACCAATCGACCCGCCCGCGCCAGTAACCATAACGACCTTGCCGGCGAGAAACTTGCGCGCAGCCGCGCCGTCAAAGTGCTGGACATTGCGCTCAAGGAGCTCGTCTTCCTTCACGCGGCTCGTCCAGTAGACGCGCCACAGGACTCGGACGCCAATGATGCCTATCGTACCGAGGAAAAACGATATGACCGTCACGGAATAAGGTGGACGAATATGCGAGAGCGAGACATTTGGCAGGAAATACCGCATAAGCGTCAGGACGCCGCACGCAAACATCATCGCGCCGATGTATTGCGGAAGCTCGCTCCCGCGTATTCTGCGCCACGCGAGGCGATAGCAGCCGAAGAATAGGAGCGAAGCGAGATGGACGGCGCAAACAGTCACATAGAGCCGCGCGACCGTTCCCCACCCGCCGAGCGACGTCGGCTCCTGGAAATCGAACCTTAGCGCAAACGCGCAGAGGTATGCAAAGCCGATTACTGCGGCATCAACCGCGAGACCGACGACACGCGTCGCCAGGAAGAGAAGCCATGCCTCGCGGGAACGCGTCATTTCAGAACTCAAGCCCCATGAGGAAATAGAGTACCGCAGGCGCGAAGAGGAGCGAGTCGACCATGTCGAGGAACCCGCCCATGCCGTTCGTGATCTTCATCGTCGAAGAGTCCTTGACGCCGACCCAGCGCTTGAACTTAGACTCAACAAGGTCGCCCGCCGTTCCAACAAGCGCGGCAGTTACACCGCACGCGAGCGACTTAACGACACTAAAACCAGTCGCACCCATAAAACAGCACGAGACAAGACACGACGCAAAGACAGAGCCGAAGAGCCCTTCCCAGCTCTTGTTCGGCGAAATCGTCGGGCACATCTTGTGGTTGCCACCCTTCATCAGCTTGGCGGAAGTGAGGCCGAACGCGAAACCACCTACATCAGAGAACTTCACGATGGCAATTACATAGAGGAGCATCACATTCCCGAGGCGCAATCTCCCACACATCGCGTCGCCATATAGCTGCGGAATGCTTGCCAGCATCCAAAGTCCCCACGCAATGATTGCCGCACCGCCCAAAAGTGGTATGCCATAGAGCCAACTGCCGCGTCCATCGGAGCTTTTCCTGAACAGTAAACAATAGAACTCGATTATCGCCAGCATTGCCAAACACGCGACAACAGGCTTGATTGCAACTGGCGGCGCAAAAAGCGCGATACAAATCACCACCGCTCCAACTGCCAACCCTGTCAATGTTCTCTTTAGTATCGGATTCATCGTCGTCTCAAACTCCCATAAGCACCCGCCGCCGCCAAGGCTCTGGCGGGCAAGCCAAGCACCTCTTACAACCGCCCTCCCATTCGGCGCTCGCGCTTCGAGAAGCTGGCAATCGCCTTGTCGAACTCGGCCTTGTCGAAGTCCGGCCAGAGGACATCTGTAAAGTAGAACTCGGCGTACGCCGCCTGCCAAAGCAGGAAATTGGAAATCCGCAGCTCGCCCGATGTTCTCACAATCAAGTCCGGATCAGGAATCCCCGCAGTATCAAGACAACTCGAGAAAATGTCCTCCAAACTCTCTCCGCGCTCTCTGCGTCTCTGCGCCTCTGCGTTAAAAATCTCCGCTGCCCTTACGATCTCGTCTCGCCCGCCGTATGAAAGCGCGACGACGAGAGTGAAATCCCCGCCCTTCGTCTTCTCCTCCAGCGCGGCAATCTCCTTCTGAAGCTTTAGCGAAAGATCCTCGCGTCGCCCGATGACGCGAAACGCGATACCGTTCTTGATAAGCTCCTTCTCCTTCGCCTTGATGAAGTGGGAAAGGAGCTTCATCAGCCCCGCGACCTCGCCCTTCGAACGCTTCCAGTTTTCGGTGGAGAACGCATAGACGGTCAGGTAGCTAATTCCTGCCTCTTTGCACCAGTGCATCGTGCGGTCAAGCGACTCGGCACCGGCTCTGTGACCTGCGAGCCGCGGCAGATGGTGCTTTTTCGCCCACCTGCCGTTCCCGTCCATGATCACCGCCAGATGCCGCAATCCCATACTGACTCCTGACCCCTAACCCCTGACTCCTAATTACACATTAATCCTCAGTGTGGTCTCGCGAGCAGGCCCCACAGAGAGGACGCCGAGCTTGCCGCCGACGAGGTCGAGGATGCGATTCACGTACTTCTTCGCGTTTTCGGGAAGTTCGGAATAGTCGGTTATGTGCGACGTCTCGCACTGCCAGCCGGGAAGCTCCTCGTAAACTGGCGTGCAGCGCTTGAGAACCGCAAGGTCAGCGGGGAATGTCTGGTAGACAAAACCATCGTCGCGCTTGTAGCCAGTGCAGATCTTCACGACAGGGAAAGTGTCGAGGACGTCGAGCTTCGTCATCGCCCAGAAGTCGACGCCGTTTACGCGCTGGGCATAGCGCGCGACAACCGCGTCAAACCATCCGCAGCGCCTCGGGCGACCCGTCGTCGCGCCGAATTCGCCGCCGCGCTTCCTGAGCGTCTCGCCATCTTCGTCGAAAAGCTCGGTCGGGAACGGCCCTTCTCCAACGCGCGTCGTGTAAAGTTTGAGGACGCCGATCACGCGGTCAATCGCGCGCGGGGGAACGCCTGAGCCAGTGCAGGCGCCGCCGGCCGTCGGGTTGGAAGACGTGACGAAGGGATAGGTGCCGAAGTCGATGTCGAGCATCGTCGCCTGGGCGCCTTCGAAAAGAATCGACTTCTTCGCGTCGAGGTTCTCGTGAAGGAACTGGATCGTGTCGGTCACATACGGCATAAGCGCCTTGACCATCGGCGTATAGAGCTTGACCATTTCCTCGGGGTCGAGCGGCTGGGCACCGAGCGCCGCAAGCGCGCGATTCGCCTCGGCGACCTGTGCGCGGACGAGATCAAGGAAGTCGGGCTTCAGGATGTCGCCGACGCGCATACCGTAACGACCGACCTTAGCAGCGTAGGCGGGACCGATTCCGCGACCGGTAGTGCCAATCTTGTGGCCCTCGGGGCGCGCGGCCTCCTCGGCCTTGTCGATAGCGCGGTGCCACTGCATGACCATGTGCGCGCGCTCGGAGATATGGAAGCGGCCCTTGAGCTCAAAACCCCAGCTTTCGACCTGTTCAAGCTCTTTCATGAGGTCAAACGGGTCCATTACGACGCCGTTGCCGATCACGCAGTGCTTGCCGTCATGCAGAACACCCGAGGGAACGAGGTGGAGAACGTATTTCTTGTCTCCGACGACGACGGTGTGGCCCGCGTTCGAGCCGCCCTGGAAGCGGACTACGACGTCCGCCTCTTCCGTCAGGAAGTCGATAACCTTGCCCTTGCCTTCATCGCCCCACTGGGCGCCAACGAGTACAGTATTCATAACTGGCTTATATTATACCAAATTGAGCCGCTCCAATAAAGGCGCGGCAAACGATTCAGAAACTTCCATTCCGAGCGGGATTGTCGGCTTGTTTGCGCCGTGGAAGTCGCTCCCAGCGCTCTTGATAAGCCCGAGAGAGTCGGCTATGTGCGAGAAACTGACGTTTTCCTCGACAGAATTTGCACGATAAAATGCCTCGAGCCCGTCAAGCCCCGCCTCTTTTAGCCGCGCAAGCTCGCGCTCTGCCACCGCATAGTCGGGTCCCGTCGTCTTCCACTCGCGCCGCCAATACTTCGGATGCGCCATGACGCACAACCCTCCCGCGCCATGGACGACGCGAAACGACTCTTCCTGCGAAGGATGGTATCGTGCCTCATAACACCGCGTCTCGGCGGGCGAATCTGGGAGAAGATACTTTGCGAACGCCTCTCCTATATCGGCCGCATATCCGTTGTCAATAAGCCAGCGCGCGAAATGCGGACGCGCGAGGACATCGCCGTGGGCATAGTCCTCGACTGGCCTTGCGCCCTTCGGCACGTCGACCATCTCGATGCCGATGCGCCGAAAATTGCCGACGATGCGCTCGTTCCGCGCGTTGCGCCCATCGAGGATGCTCTTGAGGAACGCCTTGAGCGATTCGTTCGCCGGGTCAATGCCGAGCGCAAGGAGATGGAACTTGTCAAACCCAACCCCTGGCTCTATCGAAAGTTCCACGCCAGCGACTTTCTTTAGCCCCGTCTCCGCGCCAAGGAACTCATCGATCCCGTCGCAGTTGTCGTGGTCGGTAAGCGCAATCGCGGCAAATCCGCCGCGCGCTGCATCCGCCGCGATGTCTCGCGGCGCAAACGTGCCGTCGCTCGCTGTCGAATGGACGTGGAAGTCAACGATCATTTTAAGATATTCAGTTTTTAACGCAGAGACGCAGAGGCGCAGAGATGTCTTTTACGATTTTTCTACACGTTCTACATGTTCTACACGGCTAAATACTTGCGCTTTGTGGGTTATGCGGTGCAATTGCGTCAGAGAGACGGCCAACCCAATTGTCGAGCATTTCCTTTGTCCGACATTCGACGAGAAGGCGGAGATACGGCTCGGTGTTGGACTTGCGGACGGAAATCCAGCCGTCGCGGTATTCAAGGCGATAGCCGTCTATTTCGCTTCGCCCAGTTTCCTCGCCAAGCGACTTCGCGACAACGAGAACGCGCTCGATGGCCGCTTCTTTATCATCAACTTTGAAATTGATTTCGCCGGAGTTGGCGTAGCGCGAGACTATCGGCTTCATCATCTCGGAGAAAGTCTTCCCCGCTCGCTTTGCCTTTGCAATCTCGACTAAGATGCGCGTCGCCGCAAGAAGACCGGAGTCGCACCCAAAGAACTCCGAGAAGTAGTAATGCCCCGCAAGCTCGCCGCCGCAAAGTGCGCCAATCTTGCGAAGGATCGGCTTCGCAAAGGCGTGACCGACAGGGACCATCTCCGGCTCGAAGCCGTCCTCGCGCAGCGTCTCTATCGCACCGCGGCTCGTCCGCACATCATGAATGATCTTGACCTTGCCCGCCTGGGGCTTTGAACTTTCCATCGTGGCTCTCACAACGACGGGAATCAAATAGTCTGGCTGGACAAATTCACCGCGCTCGTCGACGAACATCGCGCGATCCGCATCGCCATCGAAGACAACGCCGCAGTCAAGCCCCTTCTCGCGCACGACCTTGGCAATCTGCTCTCGCGCCTCGGCCTTTAGCGGATTAGGCGAGTGCGCAGGGAAGGTTCCATCGGGAGTGTCGTTGAGCAGCACAGCGTTCGGGAACATCTCGCGCGCAAAAATCGAGGACATTCCGTTTGAGCAGTCGACGGCAAACTTTAGATCCGAGAGCGAGTCGAGGTTGACGCGGCCTTTCTGCCATGCGATGTAACGCGAAAGATGGGAGGAAGTGTTTGAGGGTTTGAGGGTTTGAGGGTTTGAGTTGGCGAGCGAGGGAGTGGAGGAGTGAATAGCGTCCTCTTTCACCATCTTCTCGACTTCGTTAAGACCGTTCGCGTAGCCAACTGGGAGCGCGGTCGCCTTTGAAACCTTGAGGCCATTGTCCGTCGGCGGATTGTGCGACGCGGTAATCATCACGCTTCCGTCGAAACCGTCTGCGGCGGTGAAGTAGTAGACCATCGGCGTCGTGCAAAGCCCAAGATCGCTCACTTCCGCGCCAGCTTCAGAAAGTCCCTTCACAAGCGCGTCGTGAACGGCGTCGCTCGTCGTTCGGCAGTCGCGCCCGACGAGCCAGCGTTTCCCCTTTATGACCTTCGGCAGGGCAAGCCCCACCTTGTAGACTGTATCGAGGTCAAAGTCGGCACCAAAGGTGCCGCGCATGTCGTATGCCTTGAAGAATCCCATAACGGGATAATTATAGCATAATCCACACTAACGCGATAGACGCAACACGCAAACGTGCCTTTTACAACGCTTCCGCGGGGTCTGTCCTCGGCTACTGTGCAGGAGGCACGGAAACGTTGTTTGGTTCACAGATGGTCGGACGCGGATGACTGGCGAGCGAACCCCGAGCGGCTACATTGATTCCTATGACAACGACAAGCGCTACCAAAAGACAAATCACAGCCGCCCGCAAGTTCTTCGTCCGCGACATCCGCCCTGCAATCCATTTAACCGCACAAAACATCGGAACGAAGAAAAATAGAATCGCAAGCAACACGGCTTTTGCGCGATCAACGGTAATCCCCATAACGACAATATACCGCCACAGCTCCCAAGTAAACCACGCCGACAACAGAATCGGAAACACAAAGACAAGCAGAAAGACAGAGGTATGAGCAAACCACCAAATTCGCCGCTTGGAAACTAGTCTACACATATACCAATTGAAGACTGTCCAGGCTTCCAAGAGAAATACGATAAACGCATTCTTCGTAAGACCGCTTTGGTCAAGAGCCCCACCAGCATAGATTCGACTATAGTCATACTTCAGAAATAAATTTTGATAAATGTATGGACAACATGAAACCAGATCAGCAAAAAACACTGCAAACAGGTAACACGATAAAGCGCATATCACCCATGCGACGAGGCGAAGAATCAAATGGGGAAACACCACTTTTGCGTTTCTCTTTTTATCACACATTTAGTTGCTTTCCGTCGCCTTCCTCATTTTCAGCGGTTTCGAGGCATATTATAGCGAATCTGCCGTCCTAAAATCAATCGCATGGCAAATCTGTCGCGGGCAAGGTTAAGCGAGCCGATGGGACATCGGCGAGCGCAGATGCTACGAAAAGAAACGCGCCATAGCGGAAGGTCGGGGCAAGGCGACACGTGCGAGGAGTGGTATCCCCCTATCTAACTGTGATTTGATACACTGTCTCCCGTTCCTGCTCAATGGGTATTGGGATAGCATAGGTAAGGTTCTATGCGAAAAGAATGCCCGGTAGGCGACGGCCATCGCCTCCGGGCTGTGTCGGCTAGC
>JAFYQC010000126.1 GCA_017547265.1 Kiritimatiellia bacterium
CCCTTTGATGAGCAAGATTTATTAACTGAGATGGCAATTCTGGTCGAACTTCTTTCGGGGTAGCCGCAGTTCGCGGACAAATACACGTGGGAGAAGCTGAAGGGTAGCGATTGGTGAGCGGTCACGCGGGATGCGTGACCCTACCGTTGGACATCAGGTGCGGCGCGGCCGGAGTCCGCTCCCTACCGGCGGCGCTTGCAACGGGCAAGACGCACGTTGTTCCAGTGTGTTAGGATCGGCCGAGAAGCTGGTCGGCGGAGACGATATGGGCAAAGAAACCGTCTGCAGCGATTTTCCTTGAAATCCGTCCTTCATATACGAGGGCGGGGATGATGCTCATGCCTCGGCGGACTTTGAGCCGTCGCAGTTTCTCCTGGACTTCCGAAACCACTTCTTCGCCGATTGTCTCGCGTTGCTTGATTTCAACGACGTATGCGGCGTGCCGCGTCAGCAGAAGCAAGTCAACCCGGCATCCCTTTGCCCGTGTCGTCTCGCATTGTCTATAGGGCGATGCCGAAAGAAAGTTGATTTACCTATACGGCGCCGACCACGACATGTGATGCCACAGGCTTGTGCCAGAGATCACGTAACTGCTTGAGTTGATCTTCTCTTCCGATGAACATAGACGCTCTTTTATGTTTATACTTTTGAGGAACGCGATTATTATGTCATATATTTTGCGTTAGTGTAAAGCGCTGAAAATCACAGAATGTGCATTTTGCTTGTTCTGTGATAATTGAGATGCGGAAACCTGCAACTGAGCCGCAGTACTTTTACTTTAATCGGTATCGTACTTGCGTTTTAATCGGTGATCCAATCGTACGGTGTGCGAATCTGAAAACTTTTTAGAGAAATGGAAAAGGTTTTCAGTTCCGCGTTAGTGGGAGAAGCTGAAGGAAGGAGATTGGGAAGCGTTTCGCGCAAAGTAGCCGCAGCTCGCGAGGTACAGGCGGTGAGGCAACGGGCAAGGAGTCCGTGGGGAGCAAAAGATGCCTTCGCCGAAAATTCTGATTTGGTGACGATTCCGCAGTTTTAAAATCTCTGAATCCGTGACAAAATCGAATTTCAAAAATGCTGAT
This sequence comes from Kiritimatiellia bacterium, assembly GCA_017547265.1. The sequence continues at coordinate 1,080 of JAFYQC010000126.1, forward strand.
TTGGTGACAGGTGCTATTGCGTGTCGTCGGAATTTATGATATATTACGCATGTTTCGATGAAAGAAGAGGTGCATTGTGGAGATACTGTTCAAAAGGAAGGCGTATGCCGAAATGCTCGACTGGAAGAACCATCTGGCCGACAAGTATGCGCTTCTCGTGGAAGGCGCAAGGCGCGTCGGCAAGACGTTCCTTTTGCGTCAGTTCATCGCCAACGAGTACGAGACAAGCATCTACATTGACTTTGCAGGCAATTCCAAGACGACCAAGGACGCTAAGCGGGCGTTTACGGAGGCGGCGGACATTCCCGATCTGATTCTTCGCCTGGAGCTCATATTTGCCGTCAAGCTCATTCCCGGCAAATCATGCATCGTGTTTGACGAAGTGCAATTGTTCCCGATTGCGAGGGGTACGATAAAAGCCCTTGTGGAATATGGCAGGTTCCACTATATCGAATCCGGTTCCCTTGTCGGCATAAGGGAAAACGTCAAGGACATTCTCATCCCATCCGAAGAACACAAAATGAAGATGTTCCCGCTGGACTTCGAGGAATTCCTCGATGCGCTGGGCGAGACGTTGCTCAAGGAACATATTAGCGCATGTTTCAGGGAGAAACGTCCTCCCGCAGGGGAAATCCACGACAAGGCCTTGCGGTTGTGGCGGACTTACATGGTCGTGGGAGGAATGCCGCAAAGCGTTGAGGCGTATCTCTCAAACACGAACGACAGAATCGACGCGAGCGAATCCGCAAAGCGCGAGATTCTCTCGCTTTACGATTCGGACATCGGAAAATATGCAAAGGGCTACGCATCCAAGGTTCGGGCGATATTTCGGATGCTCCCGTCCGCTCTGTCTCGGCGCGAGAAGAAGTTCCATGTCTCGGAGCTCGGCGGCAATGCGCGGATGCGGCGATATGAAAACGCATTTCTATGGATTTCGGATGCAATGGTCGTCAACATTGCCTATAATTCGACATCGCCGGATGTCGGACTTGGAATGAACCTGGACGCATCGTCGTTTAAGTGCTACACCCTTGATACGGGACTTCTCGTGTCGCAGGCCATGAGCGGCAGAAGAGATTCAGACGCAAGGATCGTCAGGGCGATTCTCCACGACAACATCGGCATAAACGAGGGAATGTTCGTCGAGAACATGGTGGCCCAGACATTTGCCGCGCAGAAACGCGAACTGTTTTTCTATTCGCGCACGAGCCGTGCCAACTGGGCAGAGACAATGGAGATTGACTTCTTGCTGCAAAGCGGATTCAAGATCTGTCCCGTGGAGGTGAAAAGTGCCAGTTTCCATGCCCATGCGTCGCTTGATAGATTCTCGACCAAATTCGCAAGACGGCTCGGTTCCAAATATGTCGTCTGCCGTGGAAATTACGAGGTGGGCGCGAACGGTGTAACCTACATCCCGTTTTATATGGCGCACTGCCTATAACCCATCATACTCAAGCTTTGTGGGTTTATTCTATGTCGAGCTTATTTCGGGGTAGCCGCAGTTCGCGGACAAGTGCCCGTGGAAGAAGCTGAAAGAAAGCGATTGGGAGGCGCAGCTCGCAAGGCTGCCGCAGCTCGCGGGGTACAGGCGGTGAGGCAACGGGCAAGATGCCCGTTGTCCCAGTAAGCCGCCAAGATGGCGGCTCCCCATATGGAGCGCCGCCGTCTTGGCGGTGAGAACGGCGCGAGGGGTGCCGGTGGGTAAATGGTTGCACAATTTTCAGGTTTTTTCGCGAACCCCCTTACGAAAAGGCACGCCATTTGCTATCCTA
>JAFYQC010000127.1 GCA_017547265.1 Kiritimatiellia bacterium
CGTTCCGTGCTGTCATCGAATGTGATGCGCAAATCCAATCGGAATGTTCCCGGTTCGTTTATGAAGTCAAGAGAACCGACAAGAACGCCCTCGTCAAAATTGAACGCATCGGATACGCTCGCCATCCGATGCTCAACGCGAACATCCGTCACCCTTCTCCCGTCAACCAATCTGAAATCACCTCGGAAAAAATAGCGCGTCTCGAAAAACACGGGCATACGCCACACCGCATCGCTGCCCTCAGCAAAGGGAACGTCATCGGTCGAATCACCGCCGTCAAAATTGAACACACAGTCAACATTGGCGGAATACTCCGTCAAAGCTGCCGACTCGTCGTCAGGGGAATCCTCCGCAATGCGCTTCTGATAAGCGGATTGCTTGCCGTCGATGTCAGCCCTCGCCTTGAGGACGAGTCCGACCGACGGCACGGTTACGCGAAAGACCTCTGTCACGTTCTGTGCCATATCACGTCTTCACGAACCAACCGCCAGTTCTCTTTGAACCACGATACTCGATTTTGTTCGCATCTGAAAGTCGCTCCAAAGTCCTCTGGACCGACCGAAGGGATGTTTTGACCGACAAAAAGACCTGTTCTTTCTTAATGCCTGGGTGCTCACTTACGACCTTGTAAACAGCCTCGTCTTGGCTGTTTGTGTCATACAATTGGGCAATGGGTGTTATCGTGCCACTTTCTGGTGTTATCGTGCCACTTTCCTCTTTATCGTGCCACTTTATCGTGCCACTTTCCGGTTTTATCGTGCCACTTTCTGGTTTTATCTGGCCACTTTCCTCTTTATCGTGCCACTTTATCGTGCCACTTTCCGGCCGGGCTATTATTGTAACCCGAAACTCGGTCAGTTTATTTACATCAAACTTTGCCGGAGGATTTCCGTTCTTCTCAAGTTCTCTGTTGGCTTTCGCAACTCCGCGATTGTATTTGTTCACTACGCCAAGGACTTTCATCGCTTCGGCAAGCAACGGATTCCTGTAGTCATTCACGAAAGGGAAGTTGTCTGGCTTGGCTCTGCCGTAAAGTCCGCCCGGATTGGATATTTCAATCCGGTTCTTCTTGTACTCATAAAACTTGATTGGCGCATTCCCAAGAAAATAGTCGCGGTGGATGATTGCATTCATCAAGAACTCGCGAAGCGCCCAAGCAGAATAGCGGGAAACGGGATCTTCTCTCATTGCCGTAGCAAGAACAGGCCGCGTTGCCGCCGGCCCTGTCTTGACAAACACATCTAAATCCTGAACAACCTTCACAAGCGGTCCACGGAATACATTTTCTTGAAGCACGTCTCCGGCATTGTCAGTACCCGCAAACCTCACATATTGAACATACGCCGACGGTATAAACCGTTCTGGATGCTTGGCAAACAAAAGGACACCAAGATTCGTCGGACAATTCTTGTCTGAGCTGTAGAATCGCAATGCCGTCATCTGTTCAATCGTTGTCCGCTCATCTTCTTCTATCACCTGGGCGTCAATCGCCTTGGGAAGATAAAATGCACTGAAAAGATCGACATCCAAATCACTCATTCGTGCGCGTTCGCACGGCAATTCCTCATCCCGTACTCCAAAACGGGCGCGGCGCTCCGTTAGTATCCGAATGTCATCTTCACGGGCCTTGCACTTTCGCGGCCCGGTCCTTATCCAAACATCACCATTGTAGCGTATGGGCGGATACGCCGAAGGGAATACCTTGATGACGATGACATCGCCTTCTGCAAGGGAAAACTTCTCCATTGACAACGAGGGCGGCGGCAGCAAATTGCCGTCTGTCTTCAATCCGCCAAGAGACGCCCAGCGTTCATCTCCTATGCGCCGCCCTGATATTTTGCCGTCGTCGTCAACTCCCAGCAACATATATCCGACTTCTCCACTGTCAGAAAAGTCGTTTGCAAAGGCACAGATCGCCTGGCCTATCTTGTCTGTATTGTCAAACGAACGAGTCCTTTCTACATGTTCGCTTTCAAACGCAGTTGCCAACTCATGCAGTTCTGATTCAGTCATAACTTCTCTCTGTTTATTTTACGGCCAGAAGGTGAGATACTCGTCTGGCCGGGCAAGGATCGCGTCCATCATCTTCGCGCTCAGCCCCCCAGACACCTTGTCCTTGAGTCCGGGAAGCTCTTTGTCGCCATCCGGCCCTTTGACCTTGCGGCCCTTGAAGATTCCCTCAACGACCCTCCGCTCTCCGTGAATACGCGGCAAAAGCTTCATCAATACCACATGGTCAAGGGCAACACTTGCCAGCGACTTCTTCTGCTCATCAGTTGCCATAGCCAAATCCACCCCCGTAAGCTTCGCCCATGCCGACTCATAGAGTGCGTACTCATTGGCAAAGCGGTAGGCAACTACGAATGCCGTGTTCGCAAGCGGTTCATTGATGCCATCCAGCAGTTTGCTCTCAATTTCCCCAACATCGCCGCGTTCTCCTCCTTCAAGGAAAAACTTCAGTCCGTCGTCATCCAGCAACTCTTCCTCGGACGGCTTCTTCGCCTGAGCCATGTCACCGAACTTCACCTCGTTCATCAAAAGCGTCATGGCGCGGTCCAGCACCTTGCGCGAGAACTGGCACGTCGTCTCATCCATGTTGACGGTTCCAACGACAAACAGGTTCTTCGGAATGGTAAGCCCATGCGTCTGAATCCACGCAGCGGCCTCAGTGGACGCCGCTCCCTTCATGATTTGGTCCACGATCTCAAGATCGACCTTCTCCTTGCCATCAGCATCCTTCTCGCCCGTCTTATCGACTTCAACAAGCGGATCTGTAAGCCAATCGTCGCCCTTCTTCTCCATGCTCTCGATGGCGCTCAAATACTCGGCGAAATACTGCTCGACTGGAGCTAAGTTCATCTCGTCAAGGCAGACAAAGAACGGCGTATCGGGATATGCATACGCCTTGCAGATGAACTCGACGAACGGCGTGTTGACGAAATGCCGCTCCCCCATTTCGGAGTAGTAGCCCAGAAGATCCGTTGAATCATGCCAGTTGGGCTTGACCTGAACCATGCAGTAATTGCCCGGCGCGGTCTTGCCCTCGCCCTCCTTGGCCAACAGTTCGTTGTTGCATGTCATGTAGGCAAGGCGACGCACAAGCTGGCTCTTGCCAGTTCCGGAATGTCAGGCAAGA
>JAFYQC010000128.1 GCA_017547265.1 Kiritimatiellia bacterium
CTTCACCTCGACGAGCGTAGTGCCGTCGGTAGTGGAAAGCCGCCGCCACTCGGTCCGTGCGAGCTTGCCAATTCTGGCCTTAGGGTCTTTAGCGTCTTTTAGCGTCGTCTTAGGGGTCTTCAGAGTCGAGATGCCCTTATCAGACCCTAATCTGACCCTAACTGACCTTACCCTGTAGCCGTCGGCATCTTCAAGAAGATAGGACTCGAAGGTTCCGCTCTCCTCTTCGAGCAATCCTTCTACACGGGCGCGATACGTCTTCTCTGTGAGACTCGCCCAGTCGGCGCGGAACTTCTCCGCGACCTCCTCGGTCTTCGCGAACATCATGACACCGCTCGTCTCACGGTCAAGGCGGTGGACGAGCCATACGCGCTTCTTTGACTTCGCCTGCCCCTTGCGAACATAGTCGTTCAGGATATTCTCTGCCGTAAATTGGCTTTCACGCGCAAGGCGGCCGACGAGCTTCGTGTGCGTCGCGAGAAGCCCGGCGGGCTTTTCGATCACGATTACGTCGTCGTCCTCAAAGAGGATCGGAAACGGCAGACGGTGCTTCTTGTTCATTTCGCGTCCACCGGCTGGAGTATCCAGCGCTTGTTGTACCAGTACCAGTGCTCGGGATGCGCCTTGATGCGCTCGTCGAGCATCTTCATCGCCTCGCGCGTGAGACGCGCCGCCTCGGCCTTCTTGTCTGCCGCCGCGGGATCGGGACGGAGAGTTCCCACGTGGTCGAAAACGTGCTTCCCGTTTTCGCGGCGCATGACCGCGACGACGATTGGAGAGCCGCACCTGACGGCGAACATCGCACCCGCGTGGCTCACGTTCGCCTTGCCGCCGAGGAAGTCGACTTCGACATCGGGCTGGGGAACACGCAAATCTGGGAGGATCGCAAACGCGCGACCAGACGCAAGTTTCTCCTTTATCTCGACAAGTGTCTTCGCGCTGCCGCGCTCGAGGACTTCTATCGCGCCGTACTGGCGCTTCATCCACGCGTCGATCTTTGGGTTGCGCTGCTTCGCCGCAATTGCGAAAAGCGGAAGCCCGTAGGCGGCCATCGCCCACGCAGCCATATACCAGTTGCCGGAGTGCGGCACCATTATCACGACGCCCTTCCCCTCGTCGACGTATGCCTGAAGACGGTCTTTGTACATCTGTCCGTCGACGACATGGCGGTCCATCCACTTGCGTGTGAGACGCGGCGCACGTATCATCTCAACTGCGGTCTGCAGCACGTTAGCGAGCGAGCGAACAGCGATACGAAGCCGCTCAGCTTTATTCATCTCTGGAAACACGGACGCCATTCGCTCCATCGTCCGCGCGCGCTTGAAGCGAAGGACGCGGACGGCAAAGGCGGCCGCAAACGACGCAAGCCACATCGCCACCGGATACGGGATGGCGTTGACAAGCCCGCACGCGAGCCGCAGCGCCCCGTATTCGACATTGACCGCAAATCCGCTTTTCTTCGCCACTTAGAAATCCCCTTGGTTGCCCCTGTGGTTAGTATTATAGCAAAAAGGCAAACTGTCCAAGAGCGCCCGACAGCCGAGAAGCACGTCATCGTACGTCTCGTCGAAGTTGCCTGTATACCACGGGTCTGCGACATCGCGATTCGACCCGGCGAAGGAAAGGAGCTTTTTCAGCTTGCCGCGGTCCTCTGGCCGTACGAGATACTCAAGGTCCGACATGTTGTAGCGATCCATGCCGATGATCAAGTCGTATTCGGACGCCTTCTCGGCAGTAAGGAGCCATGCCTCGCGCCGCGAATGCGGTATGCCCATCTCGTCAAGTTTGTTCCTCGTGCCGCGATGCGTGTTGCACCCGATCGCGTCTTCGTGCATCGCGGCAGACTCCACGACGACGTCGGACCTTCCCGCCTTGGCGAGCAGGTCCTTCATCACGAATTCCGCCATTGGGCTGCGGCAGATGTTACCATGGCAAACGAACAAGATCTTCATCGCCGCAGATTATACCAAATCGCGGCCGACTTTGCGTCGCCCTCGGTCAGGGCAACCTTAGACAAAACCTATCACCTAAAAGAGATATTTGCCGCCAAGACCACGACGACTGCGGCGAGCATCAAAGCCGAGACGAGTTTCAAGGTGGCCGTTGCCTTCACTGAGCCGACGAGCTTCGCGCGGAAGAAGTCTGCGGCCACAATCGCGGGAAGGTAGATAAAAGGCACAAGAGCACAGAAAAGCGTACCGAGAAGGAGCGTCTGCACGGCCGGCGCAAGAGTCGAATCGGGGCGCGTGAAACTCGGCAGGAACGCGAGGAAAAAGAGAATCGTCAGCGGGTTCGACATCGACATCGCAATCCCGCGGAGGAAAAGCCGGAAGCCCTGTCCCGTCGCGGGGCGGAGCGCGTCAGGCGACTTGGCGCGGAAGCTGCGAATCGCGTCCGCAAACGCGCCATAGGCGAGATACGCAATATATGCGGCTCCGGCGATCTGGATCGCGGACATCGTCGCAGGGTGGGCGGTGAAAAACGAAGCGACGCCCGCAGTCAATAGGAGTATCCAAAGCCAACATCCAGCCACGAGCCCCAGCATCAGCGTTGCGGCGCGGGCCTTGCCATCCGACAGCGCCGTCGCGATGGTGCAGGTCAAATCCGGCCCGGGCTTTACGATGAGCGCCAACGATCCGATGATATAAGTTGTCAGCATACTGCTTTCTTTGCGCCAACGGAATAACCGGCCTGGACGGCAAGATGCCTGTCGTCGTCGAAGTCTGCACCAGGCGTTGTAAGCAGGGGCCCCGCGATTCCAGCAGACATTCCAACATAGATGCACTTTGCCGCCGTCTCGTCAGTCATGTCGCGGCGTCCGCCTGCAAAGCGAAGCGGCGTAGAGGGATTCACGAGCCGCAGAAGCGCTACCGAATCGACGACTCGCTCTGAGTCGAGGATGCCGCGGTCCGCGAGCGGAGTTCCCTCAATTGGATGGAGCACGTTGACAGGAATGGAATCGGGCGCGATTTCCTTGAGCGCAAAGGCAAACTCGACGAGCTGCTCGTCAGTCTCGCCCATTCCGATTATGCCGCCGCAGCAGATCTGAAAGCCAAGCTTCTTCGCGGCGCGCAGGGTGGCAAGTTTGTCGGCCGCCGTGTGCGTCGTGCAGAGCGACGGAAAGAGAGACGGCGCGGTTTCGAGGTTGCAGTGGACGCGCTGTAGTCCCGCCGCCTTAAGCTTTGCGAGGTCTTCTTCGGAAAGGAGTCCGAGCGAGGCGCAAAGCCCGATTTTCGGCGCCGCTTCGCGCATCGCCTTCAATGCTGCACAGACATTCTCGACATCCTCGCGGGAAAGCGTGCGACCAGAGGTGACGATGCCGATCCTGTCAGCGCCATTAGCCACCGCTTCCTTCGCCGCCTTGACGCACGCCTCGGTTCCGACCCAGCCGTATGTCTCGCAGCCGGTCTTCCAATGCGCCGACTGCGCGCACCACTTGCAGTTCTCGGAACATCGCCCCGAGCGCGCGTTGATGATCGAGCAGAAGTCAAAGCGCTTCTCGACGCAATTGAGAGTCGTCTCGTGCGCGCGCTCGCGAAGCTCTTCCCTGCGCTCCGGCTTCAGGAGCGCCAGCGCTTCGCCTCTCTCTATTCCGTCAGGCATGGCGGATATTATACCATTAAAGGCCGAGCAGCTTTGCCGCGTTGTCGTGATAGATGCGGCGAAGCGCGTCTTCCGGAAGGTGCGTTGCGCGGATCTTCTCGATCTCGACGCTCGGCTCGTGGAACGGAGAGTCGATGCCGAATAGGACGCGGTCCGAACCCACGGTTTCGTATGCCTCGCGTATCTTCACGCTCATCGGTGAGCCCGAAGTATCGAGATAGACGTTCGGATAGCGCCGCGCTGTCTTGAGCGCCGCGTCGACATAGACGCCGTGGGCATGGCCCATGTGAAGCATCACGACCTTGACGTTCGGATGGCGCTCGACGAGCCAGCCGATCTGCCACGGCAGCGAGAACGGCGGATGACCGCTATGGATGAACACGGGGATCTTGAGCTCCTCCGCGAGATCCAGCACAGGGTCGACGAACGTATCGTCCGCGCAGTAGGCGTCGAAAAGCGGGTGCAGTTTGATCGCACGGAATCCCTCGCGCTCGACAAGGCGGCGTATCTCGGCAAGCTCCGCCGCGCCGCCCGGCTTCACCCAGGCGACTGGCACAATGAGGTCCGGTTCCTTCTGGAAGGCGTCGATGACCGACTTGTTGTCGTGGAATCCAGCGCCGGTGAGAAGCGTCTTCTCGATGTCGAACTCCGCCATCTGCTCCTTGAGACGGGCAAGGTCAAAGTCAAACCTCGCCCACGACCCGAAGTTTCCGATATGCGTATGTGCGTCAATTATCTTCATGGTTACCCTTTCATCGAATATTATACCACGGCACCACGCACCGACGCCAATAGGAAGTCTCGCCATTCGTCAATAGGCTGTGGTGATGGCTTGCGGACAATTTGCCGTCAATGCAAAACCTCGTTCATGCTGCCGGTGCGGTAGCCGAGAAGGTCGAGCGCGACATACGCGAAGCCGAATCCCTTTAATGCGGCGTGGATCTTCTCGCGTTGCTCAACGGCTTTCAAGATATCAGCCGAACATAGTTCAATCCGCGCGAGGTCGCCGTGCGAGCGGACGCGTACCTGACCGAACCCGAGATCGAGGAGAAACTGCTCCGCTTGTTCCACATGCGCAAGCCGCTCCACGGTAATCTCTTCGCCGTATGGGAAGCGCGAGGCGAGACAGGCGAAACTCGGCTTGTCCCATGTCGGAAGCCCCATGAGCCGCGAGAGGGCGCGTATTTCGTTCTTGGTTAGCCCTGCCTCCCGCAGCGGACTTCTGATGCCAAGCTCCCGTACCGCCTGCAAGCCCGGACGATAGTCGCCGAGGTCGTCCATATTCGACCCTTCGGCAACGGCGGACAATCCCTCGGACTTGGCGATTTCCAGAATCTTTGTGAAGAGCTCCTTCTTGCACAGATAGCAGCGGTTCGTCGGATTCTGGCGGAACCCGGGAATCGCAAGTTCTTCTGAATCCACCACTACCTGACGGATGCCCTCGCTTGTGCAGAACATTGCCGCCTCGTCCTGTTCGCGTTTCGGGAAGGAATGAGATCTCGCCGTGACGGCGATGGCCTTTTCGCCAAGTTCCTCGTGTGCAACCTTCAGGAGAAACGTGGAATCTACGCCGCTCGAGAACGCAACGGCAACACCACCAGTCTCCCGCAACAATGCGCGCAGCCGCGCCAGCTTCACCTCTCTGTCATTTTCGTTCGCCATTTATTTCCCCGTTGATCAGATGTGAATATTACGGCGCCACGTGTCGACACTAATGGAAGGTCTCCCTGGGTTACAGCCCTGCGGCGTCGTAGCTGCGTTCAACGCAGCGTTCGCGAATGGCGGCGACGAAGATCTTGCCGGCCGCGGAGAGAGGCACGTCGCTCTGGGTCACGAGCCCGACCCGTATCAGCTCGTCCATCTTGAGCGGAACGGCGACGATGTCTGGGCCGTTCAGCTCCTTTGAAAGCGCGCCAGAGGCGACGGTGAAGCCGTTTAGCCCGAGGATGAGGTTGGTCATGGTGGCGCGGTCGCGCACGCGGATGTTCTTCTTGCGGTCGATGGACGGCATGACCTCTTCCGCGAAATAGAGCGCGTTCTCGGTTCCCTGCTCGAACGAGATGAAAGGGTAGTCGTCGAGTTCCTCGGGTGCGACGCCGCCTTTGCGCTTGGTGAGGGGATGGCGCTTGCCGAGGAAGACGTGCGGATGCGACACGAAGAGCTCTTCGAACTTGAGGCCCTCGTTTTTGAGGAGCTTCGAGATCACCCGCTCGTTGCGGGAAGAGAGGTACATGACGCCGATTTCGCTGCGGTGGCGTGCAACGTCGTCTATGATCTCGCTCGTGACAGTCTCGCGCAGGGTAAAGTCGTAGGCCACGGCCTCGCATTCCTTCACGACCTCCATGAAGGCCTCGACCGCGAAGGCGTAGTGCTGGCAGGAGACGGCGAACTGCGGCTTTCTCACCGCCTTGCCAGTGTACTTCTCCTGAATCCTCGCGGCGTCGTCGAGAATCTGCCGCGCCGAGGCGAGAAACTCCTCGCCCTCTCGCGTGACGGCGATGCCGCGCGTCGACCTGGTGAAAATGGCTGTGCGAAGCTCCTCCTCAAGCGCGCGAATCGACTCGGTGAGCGTCGGCTGGGTGACGAAGACCCGGCGTGCGGCCTCGCTGATGCTACCGCACGTCGCGACTGCGTCTGCATACTTGAGCTGCTGGAGTGTCATGCGGACATTATACCATTTTTGCGATTAGGCCGTTGCGTTGAGCTCCGGATGCCAGGTGAAGGCGGTTATGTTGCGCCAGCGGACTGATGTCGGGCGCCCTTCAAACGTCGACAGCTCTTCCACGTCGGGCGAGAGTACGCCGGTTATCGCGGGCGCGCGGATAAACGTCATCTGGAAGTCGTGCTTGCCGCCGAAATCGCCGCGAGTCGTGAAGCTGCCGAGCTGCCGCCCGTAGGCGTTGCGCTTCACCGCCACAGGAAGAACGCCAAACCACTTCTCGGGCCTCGTGTCGTCGCGCCGCCCGGGATCGTCGATTTTCTCCGCGAGCAGGATTAGCCCCGCACAGGTAGCGAAGACAGGAAGCCCCCCGTCGATAAGCTTCTTGATCGGCTCAAAAAGCCCGAGGTCATTGAGGAGCTTCCCCTGCACGGTCGACTCGCCGCCAGGAAGCGCCAGAAGGTCCATGTCGCGGTCAAGGTCGGCCAGCTGGCGTATCTCGAATACGTCAGCGCCTTCTGCGCGCCAATATGCCTCCATCTCGGCAAACGCCCCTTGAACTGCTAATACTCCTACTTTCATGCAACTCCCATTCACCTTGAGGAGTCAGGAGTCAGTACGGAGGAGTCAGTACTGACCCCTAATCCCTGACCCCTAACTCCTACTTCCCTCGCTCCTCCATGATTGTCTCGATCTCGTCGGCGTTGATGCCCACCATCGCGGGGCCGAGGTTCTCGGAAAGCTTGGCAAGAAGCTTCGAGTCCTGCCAGTTGGTGACCGCCTGCACAATCGCAGCGGCGCGCTTCGCTGGGTCGCCCGACTTGAAGATTCCCGAGCCCACGAAAACGCCCTCCGCGCCAAGCTCCATCATGAGCGCTGCGTCCGCAGGCGTAGCGACGCCACCAGCAGCGAAGTTGACTACAGGGAGCTTCCCGTTTTCGTGCACGTACTTCACGAGATCGAGAGGAGCCGCAAGTTCCTTCGCCGCCTCGTAGAGCTCGTCCTCACGAAGCGAGACGATCTTGCGTATCTCGCTCTGCATCTTTCGTATGTGCCTAACCGCCTGCACGACGTCGCCTGTTCCCGGCTCGCCCTTCGTGCGGATCATCGTCGCGCCTTCGCCGATTCTGCGAAGCGCCTCGCCAAGATCGCGTGCGCCGCAGACAAAAGGCACGTTGAACTTCGTCTTGTCGATGTGCCTCACGTCGTCGGCGGGAGAAAGCACCTCGGACTCGTCGATGTAGTCGATCTCTATCGCCTCGAGAATCCGCGCCTCGGCGATGTGGCCGATGCGGCACTTCGCCATAACCGGAATGGAAACTGCGTTCTGAATCCCCTTGATCATCGCGGGGTCGCTCATGCGCGAGACGCCGCCAGCCGCCCTAATGTCGGCGGGGATGCGCTCGAGCGCCATCACAGCGCACGCGCCCGCGGCCTCGGCGATCTTCGCCTGCTCGGGCGTCGTCACGTCCATGATAACCCCGCCCTTGAGCATCTGCGCGAGGTTTCTGTTCAATTCTTGTCTGTCACTCATGTCTTTCCTTTCGATTGCAGAACGCCGTTCAGCCAGCGCTCTCGCACGGGTGAAAGTGTATCATAACGCCATTGTGCTGAATATTCGGAATTCCACGCGCTTAACCATAGGAAAAACCTATGCCCGAAACTACAGCGTGGCGAAGTCCATATAGAGGAAGCGGTAGTCGTTAGGGTTGTAGATATACTCCTTCTCGTGTGCGGCGCCTTCTCGGACAATTTCGCCGTCCTTTGCCGCGACAAGCCGCGTGAGCGGAAGCGGGTTCCAGCCGTCGCCGGAAAGCGGCTTCGTCGAGAAAACGAGTTCTCCTTCCAACTGGCGGACATGCAACGAACCGCGGAAGTTCGTGTGCGCGTAGAGTATTTCCCCGTCGTAGACGAGGAGGTTCAGCTTGTTGCCGCCGGCAAGCTCCCCGATAAGGTCGTCCAGCGCCGCGAACCGCTCCTTCCAGTCGAGCGCGCGGCCGTACCTTATCTGCCGCTCGTTCACGATGTCTACGAGACGCAAAAGAATGCGCTCGGAGTCCGTCGAGCCGAACTGCAGCCCCATGTAGTGGTTGAGCTTCGCACCGTTGAAAATCGTGCCGTTGTGCTCAAGCGTCCAGATCCGCCCGCAGTTGTCGGCGGCGGTAAATGGATGGCTGTTGCGGCATTCGAGGTGTCCGACCGTCGCAAGGCGGATATGCGCGAGAAGAACGCTCTCTTCGATTGGCTCGGAAAGTCGCTTTCTGAGGTATTCGCTCTCCGTCGCCTTGATCGCCTCCTTCTCGATGTCCGGGACTCCGGCGTCGTTGAATGCCGCAAGGCCCCATCCGTGCGGATGACGCTCGGCGTGGGAGTAGAACTCGCGGAGAATGTCGTTCGCCCGGACTCTCCGCTTTGCGGATATTCCAAGCATCTCACACATGGCACGCCTCCATCCACGCATAGCGTTTTTCCGGATGGTACACCTTCTCCGCCTCGAACGCGAGGATCGCACGCGCCTCGGGGAATCCCGCGAAGAACTCCTCCATCCGCTCGACGAGCTCGCCGACCGGCGTCCAGTCGAAGTCGATCCGCGCCGCCGCCTTGAAGTGTCCGACGCACTCCGCCTGCTTTTCGGCGGAAAGCGTCTCGCGCGGCTGCGCGGCGCACCAAAGGAAGAACAGCCGCACAAACTCGACGTCGCGCGCATCGACGAGTCCTCCGACGAGCGGATTCAGGTCCACGCACCGCACCTCGATGTGGTCGATGCCGTTTTCGACGAGCGTCTGGAGCCGGTTCTGTCCGCGCGGCTTGAGACGGATCGGGTAGTAGAGTTCGCTCGGCGCGACGAGCTGTCCGTCCTGCACATACCGCGCGATGCTTCGCGCGTAGTCCCTCACGCTCGAGAAATCGAGGATGGGGACGAACTTGTTCCAGTAGCCGCGCTCCGAGCACCTGACGCTCGAGTAGTCTCCGCGCGGACTCGCCGCCGTGAGCGCGACAATGGCCCAGCCCCACTTGATGCACTGCGACGCAAGGTGGAGATAGAGCGCGTCGCGCTCAACCCCCGACGCCTCGACCAGCTTCTCGCCAAACGAGAAGTTGACGTGGATTCCGCAATACGCCATGAGCGCCTTGCCATACTTGTCCGCGAGATAGTCACGGTACGTCGACTTCCCGGCGAGCGGTCCGTCGAACTTCGCTGGGACGATTTCGCTCTCGTCGAGACTCGGAGGCGGATTCGAATTCGTCCAAAGCCGCTCGCCCCGCGGCAGAATTGCCGCGCGGATCGTCGCGTCGATCTCCTTCAGCTCCGCGACCGCGGCTTCGGCAGTCGGATGGACGCCGGTGTTGATTTCCGTCTGGTTCTCGCAGAAGTCGCGGACGATGCGCGGATGGTCGGGCGGAAACGGGTGCGGCGTCTGCGCCATGTGCCCCGCCTCCGTCACTCGCAGCGACTCCCGCTCAAGTCCGAAGTTCCCCTCGAACGCATAAGGCCGCAATTCTGGAAGTCGTATGTCAAACATAGTTCGGCCGATGAGCATGACGAAACCTCGTCTGCTTGGGGGTTTTACTGTGCGCGGGGCCCAGAAAAGGGTCCCGCGCATCGGTGTTTTAGCTAGTTGGCTTCCAGCTTACTCGAAGAGCCAGGTCGAGAGGTAACGCTCGCCCGTGTCGGGAAGGAGCGCGACGATCGTCTTGCCGGCGAACTCAGGACGCTTCGAAAGCTCGAGAGCGGCCCAGAGCGACGCACCGGACGAGATGCCGACGAGGAGCCCTTCCTGCGC
>JAFYQC010000013.1 GCA_017547265.1 Kiritimatiellia bacterium
GACTTTAATTATAAGTTTTAACACAATGGATGTATTCTCCGTATAAGAAGAAACTCCGAGCGTTAGGGCTCTCGCTACCGCTCCGCCGCTTTGCGATTCTTAACGGCGATTCCATGCGTTGACTTGTTTTTTGGGGCGGCCTTCGGCAGGTTTTGAAGGCACAGCAACCACTCCCTTGCGGCAGTGAGGAGGTCTGGAGGATACCTCCTCCAGCTTAAAGACGATCTGCATCATTCAGCGAGACACGAATGATGGGCGCGAAGCAAAAGAAATTCTGCGGAGCGGTAGCGAGAGCCCTGCTGATCGGAGTTAAATTCGGCGGCGTTAACGAGGGACTGATCGGTAGAAGCTATCTAACTCTGTGTCTCTGTGCCTCTGTGTCTCTGTGTTGAAATCTTAAAGCAACCCTTTTTCACGGAGGGAGTCGAGGGTTTCTGCAAGGCGCTCGCGTTTGAGGCGCGTCTCGTCTTCGGGGTTCGCAAAAAGCGACGGCGCGTCGTCGCCAGGCGAGTCCTGCATGTTCGTCACGCCAAAGCCGATGAGCCGTATCGTCTTCGGCTTGCGATTCGCCGGCCACTCGCGATCGAAGAGTTCAAGTGCCGCCTCGCGAAACGCAATGTCGTCTCGCGCCGGATGCGCGAAGGGCGCTTGCCTCGTGATCGTGTTGAAGTTCGCGTCGCGGATCTTGATCTTCGCAGTCTTCGCCCATCTTGTCGCGCGGCGAAAGCGAAGCCCTACATCCGTCACGAGTTCGAGCAGCGTCTCGCGCACAGTCTCGCGGTCGGAAGTGTCTTCGTCGAAAGTGTGTTCGCGCGACACCGACTTTTCTTCACCCGGTTCCCAATACACATTGTCATCTGAAATTCCAAACGCCATGTCTATGAGATCGTCAGAGACGAGCGGGTTGTCGCGCCCTAGTCGCTGCAAGTCGCCGCATGTCGCGATGCCGTAGGGCTTAAGGGATTCGACTGTTTTCTTCCCCGCGCCCCAGAGGACGCCTATTGGCTTGTCGCGCAAGAACGCAGTGATCTCGTCTTGCTCGAAAGGCATGAGCGTAAAGCCATTCGGCTTGTTCTGCTCGGAGCCGATCTTTGCGAGGAGTCGGTTTGGCGCGATGCCGACAGAGCACGTCACACCGCATACGCGTCGTATCTCCGCACGCAACGCCTCGCCGAGTGCCTTCGCTCTCTCTCGCATTGTCGCGCTCTTTCCGCCGTAAAGATGGAGCGATCCCGTTATGTCGAGAAATGCTTCGTCTACCGAGACTCCCTCGACATACGGCGTGTAGTGCGAAAACACTTCGAACGCCTTGTCCGAAACTTCCTGGTACGCCTCCATGTGCGGCCTTACGAAAATTGCATGCGGGCAGAGCTGGTAGGCAGTCCTCGATGGCATTGCGCTCCTGATGCCAAATTTCCTCGCCTCGTAGGAACACGTCGACACAACTCCGCGCTCGTGCGGCCCCGAGCCGACGACAAGCGGCTTCCCGCGCCACTCGGGGTGCGAGAGCAGCTCTACAGACGCGAAGAACGCATCCATGTCGACATGCAGGATCACGGCCATGCAACGATTATAGCATATAATGGTATAATATCCGCGATGAAACGTCCGGAGATTCTCGCCCCCGCTGGGGACTTCACTTGCCTTAAGGCCGCAATAGACGCAGGCGCCGATGCCGTATACTTCGGGCTCGGCACTTTCAACATGCGCGCGCGGAGCGGCGTCAACTTCAAGGAATCCGATCTTCCCGAGATCGCGCGCCGCTGCGGAAAAGTTCGCCGCTATCTCGCGCTCAATGCGATCATGTTCGAGGACGAAATGGAAATGGTCGAGAAGACGATCGTCGCCGCGAAGCCGTATGTCGACGCTTTCATCGTCTCGGACTGGGGCGTCATCTCGCTTTGCAAAAAACATGGCGCGACATTTCACGTCTCGACGCAGATGTCCACGTCGAATTCAGAAGCTGTAAAGTTTCTCGTCTCACAAGGCGCGTCGCGTGTAGTCCTCGCGCGCGAGTGTACTCTCGCCGAGGTGAAGCGCATCTGCGCATCTTCGCCAGTTGAGATTGAATGTTTTGTCCACGGTGCGCAGTGCGTCGCGGAATCGGGACGCTGCTTTATGAGCCACGACATCTTCGGTAAGAGTGCATGTCGTGGCGAGTGCGTCCAGCCGTGCCGCCGTCGCTTTCTCGTAAAGGCCGTCGATCTCTACGAAGACGCCGACGGAAATCCTGTGCACACCGATGCAAAGGCGCAGTATATCGTCGAGCCGCACACAGTTCTTTCCGCAAAGGATCTTTGCTCGCTCGGTTTCGTCGACAAGCTGATCGACGCCGGAATCGCCTCTTTCAAGATAGAGGGTCGCGCGCGTAATGCCAATTATGTTATGACGACAGTGCGTTGCTATCGCCGCGCCGTTGATGCAGTTCTCGCGGGGAACTACACTCCCGAGTTAGTGCAGGAGCTTACCGAGGAAGTGAAGACGGTATTCCACCGCGAGTTTGCGGATGGTCTTTATTTTGGTCGCCCCGGCGCGCACCAGTTCGCCGACAGCGAGGACTCTCTCGCCACGACTGTGAAGCGGCATGTCGGCATCGTGATCGACTACTTCCTCAAAGCGGGGATCGCGCAGGTGAAGATTCAGGACCACGCGATCCGCCCGGGCGATGAGCTCCAGATACACGGGCCCACCACCGGCGTCGTCGAGCTGACGCTTGGCGAGCTTCGCCGCGACGACGAGACGCCTGCCGTCGGCGAGAAGGGGACGTGGGTCACATTCAAGTGCCCGCGCTGCCGCGTCGGCGACAAGGTGTTTTACATGGAGCGCGTCGCCCCCCGCTAGAATTCGTAGCGGATCGTGAACATGTAACTGCGGCCGGCGCCAGGCCAGTAGGCCGTGCCGTAGGTCGAGTAGTCGCAGTAGTTCTTGTCGAACAGGTTGTCGACCGTGAACGCGAGCGTCAGCCCGTCGAGGCCGAAGCATGTCGGGCTGTACTGGACGCCGACATTGAAGAGACCGAACGCCGGGATCTTCTTGTATTCGTTCGCGAAGTCTGAAGTCGAACGGCAGTCTGTCCTGTAGCGGTAGCCGCCGAAGACGAAGCAGTCGTTCCACAGCCACACGCGGCCGTTTGCGGAGACGACGGACTTGGCGACCATGGGAACGTCGTTGCCGTCGAAATCGCCGCCGTCAAACTCGGCGTCGACGAAGCTGTAGGCGAGCGAGATGCCTGCGACCTTGTCCTTCTCCCAGCTCGCCCTCAAATCGAAGCCCTCGCGCATGACGGGCGACGGCGAGTTCACGTTGTCGCCAAAAGCCGGCGAGCCATAGCTCATGTAGGGGAAGAGCGGATTGTAGAAGATTTCGTTCTTCGTCCGCGAGACGTAGGCATTTCCTGCGACGTTGAATTCCTCGAGGAACGACCAGTCGAAGCCGACGTCTGCGCGCCAGCCGTGCTCGGGCGAGAGGAGGTCGTCGCGCGAATAGTACGCGACCTCGTCGATGAAGGGCATCCTGTAGAAGTTCGAGAACTTCGCGTAGGTCTTGAGTCCGTCGACGGGCGTGAAGTTAAGCGCGGCG
Source organism: Kiritimatiellia bacterium (assembly GCA_017547265.1). Next base: position 3,580 of record JAFYQC010000013.1, read on the forward strand.
TCCCACGCGGTGAGGTCGTAGGCGCGACGCGGGTCGGCGGCCATCGTGCACTTGTTCCAGCTGCGCTCGTAGCGTCCGCCGATCTCGAGGGCGATGTCCTCGGTGATCTTGAACGTGTCCTGCGCGTAGAAGCCCATCGTCTGGCGGTCGTACTCGTACTTCGAGTGGCTGTAGCCCCAGGACGACCTGCCCCAGTTCGCCGCGTCGTTGCGGTCGTAGCGGAAGGTTGCGCCGACGATCAGCTCGTTGTCGAACGCGCCGAGCTGCGTTGTGTTGATCCACTCGGGAGTGAACTCGTAGGAGTAGATGTCGTAGTCGGTGTACCAGTAGCCGTAGCCGCGGCTCTTGAGGTGGCGGCGCGAGAACGTCTGCGTGAGACGGACGGCGTTGTCTTCGTTGATCACGCCGTAGGCAGTCGCGTTGAGTCCGTACGTCGTGCGGCGGTAGAAGTCGTTGTAGCCGTCAGAATGGGTCGGGTGGTGCTTCCAGTCGTCGCGCGAGAGGTAGCCGGGAAGGTCGCTATCGACGTCGGACCAGAACGCGGAGAGGCGAATGAAGGACCCGTTGTCAAAGTTCTGCTTCACGCCGCCGCCGGCGTAGTAGGCGTCAAAGCCGCTGTCGTGGCGGTAGCCGTCGGAATGATCCCATCCGCCGTTGACCCAGTACTGCGTTCCCCAGTCCTTGACGCCGCCGCGAAGCGACGCGCTGCCGCCGATGGTGTTCCAGCTGCCGCCGTGGAGTTCGATAGCCCCGTGTGTCTCGTAGTCGTTCGGGTCGGTGATGATGTTGATCATTCCGGCCGAGCCGACGTCGCCGTGGAGGACGTTCTGCGAGCCCTGAAGGATTTCGATGCGCTCGATTGCGCCGAGGCCGATCTGCGCGAGGTTGGGCGCATTCATGTCGGGGCTGTTGAGCCGTTCGCCGTCGACGACGATGAGGAGGCGGCCGAAGCCGTTTTCGCCGTAGCCACGTGGGGCGAGCTGAGTGAGCGCGGGGTTGTTCCCGCCGAGGTGCGCGAAGTCGAGAGTCGTGCACTTCTTCTGGAGCAGGTCTGCGACGTCTCGCGCGCCGCTCGCGGCGATTTCGGCGCGCGAGATGACCTGGACTGCGCTTGGGATTTCGTTCGGGGTTTTGCCGATGCGCGAGGCCTCGACAATGACTGGAGGCAGTTCGGCCGTCACAGTCTCGTTTGTCTCTGCGGCGTAGGCGCCGAGTGACATGGCGGCAACCGCCGCCGGAATCAGTTTTTTCATTTTTCTTCTTTCCCCCTCTTGCGAGGGTACTTGAGGTTAGAGGCGGGGGCCGCATTCCGGCTTTGACGGCTGCGCGACAGCGCCTGGATTTCACAGGTCTTTCCGGCTTCCCGCCCAATGTCCGTAAATTATACCATATTTGTTTCCTGCAGGGCGGAGTTGGTGTGATGTGGTGGTTTGCCTTGTGCTGGTTTGCCTTCCAGTGTGCGGCTTTGTTTCGGGCAACCGTGCTCGCCCTTTGAGGCGGGCGCCTTGCCCGTCCTTCGACCCACTCGCCGTATACATATACGGCTTCGGGGTCGAGTCCTGTGCAATCCGCCTCGCCTAAAAGGGTTCCGCTCGGCTTCGGCCCAAAACAAAGC
>JAFYQC010000129.1 GCA_017547265.1 Kiritimatiellia bacterium
ACACCTTTGCCTGTAGCTCCTTGGGAATCTCTACGTATGCCGTCTCTCCGCGCCATACGGCAGCTTCAAACTCAGCCGCATTAACAAATGCGCATGACACAAGGCCTACAACAAAACTAAACGATTTGATCTTTATGTTCATGTATTTTTCTTCCTTTTTTAAAAATTATCTCGAATACCTCACGCTTTGGAATTATCGCGCAGGAATTTCATGCGGAAACTCAAATGTCCCTAATGGCAACGACGCCTCGTTGTACATCGTTCCACTTGTGCGCGGACGCCCCATGTAACGCACCTTGACAGGACTTTCCACCTTATCGCTCTGAAGCACAATCTCCGCGCCATCGATGTAGTCGGTGTCGTAATCCTTGCCGTCTCTGCCCTTTTGCTTCCTGTAGTTGGCGACCTTGGCGGGCTGCCACTCGCCATCCTCGCCCGCCAACTCGAAAGCCGGATTACGCGAGCGGTCGATCGCGTACACGTACCAGTTCTTCACATGGTCGAAATGGAGCGTCGCCTTTCCGTCCGCAAACTTGGCCGAGCGAAACACCGGCGAATCGGCTTCGGGAATGTCGAAGCCGTAGTCGCGCTTGAGGGCATGGAGAACAAGGCGCTTAGCAACAATCTCCTTGTCGTTTGGATGGATGTCCCAGAAATTGCCAACGTCCGCCGTCACTGCGATAGCAGCATTCTTCTGCTCTGCTACATAGCGATTCTGCTCCATGCAGATTCCGAGCCAATTGTCGCGATATGGGGCGAGCTGCACAAGGTAATGCTTCAGCTCCGGGTTTGCAAACTCCTTGCGCCATCCTTTGTAGAGTGTATGGAGACGAGCGCAATAGAGGTCGTCTTCGCCGTGGTCTGCATTGTTGCATCCCTGATACCAAATAAACCCGCGCATCGCCATCGGAGCGTAGGCCGCGACCATTCCGTTCCAGAGCACAGTCGGCTGCTGGCGGTCGCGGTTTATCGCGCCAATCTTTTTCGTTTCAGCATTCCATCTTGCCTTTACGGGATATTCAGCGACGAACTTGAGCCTTTCATCACACCCTTCGTAGGCACTCCGAGGAGTCCAGGCGTCGATGTTCGTGCCTCCGAAACTCGCATCGACGATGCCAATCGGGATGTCGATAGCGAGATAGAGTTCGCGGGCATAATAGAATGCGACAGCGGAAAGTCCACTACCCCCGTGATAGGCGATCTTGAGCCCCTCTGGGTCGAACTTATGCCACTTCGTGTCAAGAAAGGCGACCGGCTCGACACTCCACCTTTTCGGCGACTTGATATAGCGGACGAACGGCAGACGCGTCATGTCGGCCATGAAGCCGCTCTTCATGTCGCGGTAGCGCGTGTTGGGACCCCAAATGGGATATTCCATATTGCTCTGTCCGCTAGCGAACCACACCTCTCCAACAAGGATGTCACCTATCTCGATCTTCTCGGAAGATGTGCTAACGGTCATTGTCCGGCCAGCCTTAGAGGCTTTCATCGGCGAAAGCTCAACCTGCCATCTGCCGGTCACGGCATCCACGCTAGCGGTCTTCTCCTGTCCTGCAAACTTGACAGTGACTTTGCCTTTAGCGGGCGAAACGATTCCCCAGACAGGAACCACCATACCGCGCTGCAATACTGCACCATCCGAAAATGGCGTTCCCATTTTTATCTCCGCAAATGCGGAGTAGGCAAATAACAGTAAACAAGCAACCAATGATATTTTCATAATTTCACGATTCTTCATTTATCAAAGCATACCAAAGAATAATTATCTGACAACAATCATCGTTCCATTTGATTGGATATTGAGAACGAGAACGCCGTTATCAACACGGAATGATGCCTTGCGGCCATCGAGAGCTGTACCAGACAAATCAGGTACGACATTTGCGGCTGTACCAGACACAACGGTGGCAACCACATGATCGCCAGAACTAAGACGCTTACCATCTATGCGAATGGTCGCGGCGCCAGTTGCGGGCAGGACGAGGGATGGGTCGATGCGCGATATGAAGTCGTCCGTTCCGCTGGACACAAGCGTGAGCGTCGCGCCGTCATCAAGCGCAATTCTGCCATTCACGCCAGTTATCTTCTTGCCAGCATTGACCTTCAGCGTCGCGCCAGACTTCACCTGAAGGATAGAATTAGAGATGCAAGTATGCTTAAGATGCTCGTCTATTCCTGTCACACTGGACATATCTGCCGTATCGACTACAACAGTGCCGCAACCGTCAATAATAAAAGCCGAGTGATCCATACCGACATTGTTCGCATAAAGTCGCCCTTCTAGCGTAATCGTACGCGGCACTGGCAAATCGCTGTTGTAATCCGATGTGTCGAATGTAATGTCACCGCGACCGTTCACCAGTATATCGCCTTGATTTGCTTTGTTCTTCATGGAGTTTGCAAGCGTCCAGTCAGCAGATGAATGTAGCATGACGGATCCGCCATACTGCGTAAAGAAATGCGTAACGCCATTTTCACGGCCACTTGTGAATCCGATGCCTTCGCTGCCAATTACCCACGAGCCGGGACCTTGGTTATAGTATGAGTTTGCGGAGTTTATGTGAAAATACAAGGTATTGCCTCCGGCTTCATACCTGATTCCGCCGACTTGCATTGGTTTGGTGTTGGCATCTGCAGTCACATACTCATACACATTAACAGAAGAAATGCCTATGCCGACAGCATTGCCATGCACAATCACAGAACCCTCATTTGAATAGAGAAAATACGCTGTTTCGCCATAACCACCCGGTTTGGCCACAATATCCCCGTCAACTTCCAGCGATGCGCCT
>JAFYQC010000130.1 GCA_017547265.1 Kiritimatiellia bacterium
CCCTGAGAACGTCGGCCTCGTCGTCCGCACCGTCGGCGCGGGCGCGAGCTCCCGCGCTTGCGCGCGCGACCTCAGGAACCTGCTCTCCGTCTGGAGCGAGATGCAGGCGAACACGAAACGCCTCAGGACGCCGTGCTGCATCTTCCAGGAGCCCGACCTCTGCGAGCGCGTCGTCCGAGACTGGCTCACCGAGGACGTCGACGCGATCGTGATCGACGACGAGGCGAGCTACGAGTCTATGCGCGAGGTGACGGGCCGCATATCGCGCCGCGCCAAGGGCAAGATCCGCCGTTACGACGGCGTCACAAACGTCTTCGAGCACTACGGCCTCGAGCGCCAGCTTGCCGAGGCGTTCTCGCGCCAGGTGCCGCTCAAGTCGGGCGGATACCTCGTCATTGACGAGACCGAGGCGCTTATCGCCGTCGACGTCAACACCGGCCACCACAAGGGCAAGGGCAGCCAGGAGGAGGCGATCCTCGAGGTGAATCTCGAGGCCGTTGAGGAGGTTGCGCGCCAACTGCGCCTTAGGAACATCGGCGGCCTTGTAGTGCTCGATCTCATCGACATGAAGTCCCGCAAGCACCAGAAGCAGGTGTACCGCGCGCTAAAGGACGCGCTGAAGCGCGATCGCGCCCGCACGAACGTCCTCGAGATCTCCGAGCTCGGGCTCCTCGAGATGTCGCGCCAGCGCCAGGACCGCTCGATTCTCTCGATGCTCACTTCTAAGTGCCCCTACTGCTCTGGCCACGGGCTCGTCAAGTCGCCGATGTCCGTCTCGATCGAGGTTCAGCGCCGTCTCGTCTCTCTTCTCAGGAAGGCCGAGGCGGACAAGAAGCCGTTCGAGCCGAAGATCGTCATCGCGCCGCAGGTGATGCAGCGTCTCAGGACCGAGGATGCCGACATTCTCGCCCAGATGCAGAAGCAGTTCAACACCCGGCTCACCTTCGTCTCGGAGCTCCACCGCCACCCCGAGGCGTTTTCCATACTGGACGCGGCCACCTCACAAGTGCTATACTCTCAGACATGAAGACTTATGCCCTCATAGCTGCGGCGCTTTCCGCCGCGACGCTCTTCGGAAAGCCGGCCGGCGAAGTGAAGATCACGGCCGACAGGGTTGCCGCCGACAACGTCACAGGCGCGCTTGCGGCATCAGGCCACGTGCAGGCAGTGTCTGCGCCCGTTGTCCTTAGGTCCGAGTCGGTGTCGCGCGACGCCGACGGCGAGTTCACGTTCGCGGACCCGACCCACCTCACCACGTGCACCAACGACTGGGACCATCTCCACTGGAGGATGTCTGGCGAGGTGCGCTTCAAGGACGGCCGCTACGTGCTGCTGCGCAACGCGTGGCTCAGGATGTGGGACGTTCCCGTCATGTGGCTTCCCTACTGGTACTATCCGATGGACACCGACTACGGCTGGCGTGTGATGCCCGGCTACACCTCGCGCTGGGGTGCATCGTTGTTCACGAAGTACGTCTACGGCATCTGCGGTAGCATGGCCGAAGGTTCGTACGGTCTCGCCGGCAGCACGCGCTTTGACCTCCGCCAGAAGAACGGCGTCGCGCTCGGACAGTCCGTAAGATGGAACCTCGGCGACTTTGGCAAGGGCAAGTTCAAGGTCTACTATGCGTGGGACAAGGACGCCGACCGCTATGACCGCCACTGGAACGACAAGAAGAAGTGGTACTACAGCCATTGGGGTAACACCGTTCCCGACGAGCGTTACGGGCTGAGCCTGGAGCATCGCGTGGAGCCGACGGAGCGTGATGCGCTCTGGGTCAGCGCCGCGTACTACAGCGACTCGCACTTTCGCCAAGACTTCCTCAGGAAGACGACGACGTACGAGGGCAACCGGCTTCCCTCCCACTATTCCAACGAGTTTGCGTGGGAGCACAACGAGAACTCGTTCTCGGTAGGCGCGAGCGTGTCGGGGCCGTTGAACGACTTCTATCCCGGCGTTGCGCGGCTTCCCGAGTTCTACTTCGACGTCAACCCCATGCCGGTCTGGTCTCTTCCTGTCAACTACGAGTCGCAGACGAGGGTCGGCTACCTTGACCGCGACTATGCGAAGTACGGCAACCGCCACACGGCGACACAGTACCGCTTCTCGCCAGGACCATGGGCCAACTACAATGCCTTCCGCCTCGACACGTACCATCGCCTTACGCTGCCGATGAAGTTCGCAGACGTCCTCTCGGTCGTTCCGCGCTTCGGCCTTAGAGGCACGTACTGGAGCGATACAGGATATCTGGCCGCTCCCGACATGCGCGCGGGATCTACTGGAAACGACGCCTGGCGCACGATAGTCGAGGGTGGCGTGACGTTCGCCGCGCGCGGCACCGCCGACTTCGACAACGGGATCACGCATGTCGTGGAGCCGTACTTCGACATGCTCGCGCAGGAAGCCAATGTCACCGGCACGAAGAAGGACGAGAGGATCTACCGTTTCGACAGCATTGACTCGAGTAGCGACTGGCTCGACCAGTTTGCGGGTCGTTCGCGCAATCTGCCGTATTCGTGGTACGGTGTTACGCCTGGTATCCGCAACGCGCTTCGCACGACCGAGGAGAACGGAATCTCGCGCATGCTTTTCGACCTCGACGTCTACTGCGCGATCCAGTTCAACGACACGTCCTACACGGCGGGCAACAAGTACCATCGCATTGTAAAGGACCTCGAGGATCCGAACTACGGCAAGGACGCCCCGATATTCGTGCCGGGTGTCCGTTTCCGCTGGCGTCCGTACAAGGACACCATGCTTTCCGGCCGAATCGAGTACGACACGGAGAACGACGAGTTCGCCTACGGTGATCTCAAGTGGTCTCACCGTCTCTTCGATTCGTTCAGCTACCGCGTCACCTACTCTGGGCGCAGCCACCGCCGCTGGGACTATTCGTCGACCGCCTTCGACAAGGCGACGATGCGCAATGAAGACCTGAACTGGGCGAAGTTCCAGTTCCTCGAGGTCGGCTTCGAGCACGAGCTGTGCGACGCCATCGCGTGGAGCCCCTACGTCCGCTGGGATTGCCGCGAGGGCGAGCTTGACGAGATCGGTGCGTGGCTCGACTTGCGCACGGACTGCCTCGGCTTCCGTTTCAGCGTCTCCTACGAGAACGACTTCAAGCGCGTCGACGGCTCGACATACGAGCACGACTGGAACTTCGGGTTCTTCGTCTATCTTCGCGCCCTCGGCCCCTCGTCGGGCAATCCCTTCCACGGCGACTGAGGCGCTCGTGCCGCCTGGGGCGCGGCGAGGAGCAGCGAAAGGGCATGCTCGACGGTCGCGGCGCGCACTTCGGCGCGATTGCCGGAGAAGATGCGTTTTTCGGTCTTCACGCCATTGGGCGTGGCGATTCCAAACCACACGAGGCCGACCGGCTTTTCGGCACTGCCTCCGTCGGGCCCAGCTATGCCGGTGACTGAAACGGCATAGTCGACTTTCAGCAGCTTGCGCGCGCCGACGGCCATCTGCTCGGCCGTCTCGGAACTGACCGCGCCGACCGTGGCAAGAGTCTCTGGGGAGACCCCTAGGACGCCTTGCTTTACGGAATTGTCGTAGCTGATCACGCCGCCCATGAAGACCGCGCTCGAGCCCGGGACTGCCGTTATTGCGCTGCCGACGCCTCCGCCGGTGCATGACTCTGCCGTTCCGCAAGTCCGCCCGAGTTCTCCGAGCTGCTTAACAAGTTTTTCCGCTGTCGTCATTTTCCACAGTCTCCTGGCGTAGTATAGCAAATATCTGCCGCCATACCAACCCGTCTCCCACTTGACCTTGTCTGCGATTTTTAGGATAATACCACCCTATGGCAGACAAGATCAGTTTTGAGCCGCCTCGCGGAATGAGGGACTTCTATCCCGAGGATATGGCGTGGCGTAGCCGCGTTTTCGACGCGTTTCGCGCCGCGGGAGATGCGGCTGGATTCCGTCAGTACGACGCGTGTGTCGTCGAGAGCTACGAGCTACTTGCCCGCAAGGCGGGCGAGGAAGTCGGCGAGCAGATTTACCACTTTTTCGACAAGTCCGAGCGCCACCTCGCGCTTAGGGCCGAGATGACGCCCACGCTAGCGCGCATGGTCGCGCAGCGCCAGAAGGAGCTTTCCTTCCCGCTCAAGTGGACGACAATCGCGCAGTGCTTCCGCTACGAGCGCATGACGAAGGGCCGCAAGCGCGAGCACTACCAGTGGAACCTCGACATCATAGGCGAGGATTCCGTGCTCGCGGAAGCCGAGGTTATCGGCGCCGCCTGCGACGCTCTTCGCCGCATGGGGCTTTCTTCCTCCGACTTCAAGGTGCATGTCTCGTCCAGGAAGTTCCTCGGCGAGCTCCTTGCGAAGAGCGGCATCGCCGCGGACCGCCACGCCCAGGTGTTCCTCGCGCTCGACAAGCGCGGCAAGATGCCCGATGCCGAAATCGCCGCGATGCTGAAGGACGGCGGGCTTTCGGACGTCGAGATCGAGGCGACCTTCGCCATCATGGAGACGAAGGACTACTCCGCCTGCCCCGAGCTCGTCGAGCTTTTCCGCCTTGCGGAGATTGCCGGTTTCGCGGACTGCCTCGAGTTCGACATTTCTGTAATCCGCGGGCTCAGCTACTACACTGGCGTCGTCTTCGAGTGCTTCGACACGAAGGGCGAGTTCCGTGCGATTTTCGGCGGTGGAAGGTACGACAACCTCTTGACGACTATCGGCGGCGAGCCGACGAGCGCAGTGGGTCTTGGGTTCGGCGACGTCGTGGTCACCGAGCTTCTCAAGGCGCGGCTCGGCGAGGATGCGGCCGCTGCGAGGAAGGGCGTCGCCATCGGCTTCATGTTCCCCGAGCAGCGCGACGCGGCGGTGTCGCTTGCGGCGCGGCTCAGGAAGTCGGGCGAGTGCGTTGACCTTGCGCTCCGCAGCCAGAAGCCAAAGAAGTTCTTCTCGCACGCGGCCGAGTCAGGTGCCGCGCAGGCGGTGTTCCTCGGTCCGGACGACGTTGAGAAAGGCGTCGCGCGGATGAAGGACCTCTCCACACGCGAAGAGAAGGAGATCTCGCTTTCGCAATGAAAAGGATATTTGTAGCCGCGCTCTGCGCATTCGCCGTCGTCTTTTCGTCTGCCGCGGCAGACAGGTCGTCCGATGCGATAGTCCGGCTCCTCAATTCCCGGGCGTCGGGAAGCCGCAGTGAATTCAAGGAGGCGGCGAAGATTGTCGCCGCGGACGCGAAGGAGGGCCGTCCCCTCCAGCAGTTCGTCATCGCGCTTGTCGCAAACGACAGTGACCTACCGAAGAAACTCCGCCTCACCCCCGAGAAGCGCAAGGCGTATCTCGAACAGGCGAGGGACAAGATACGCCGCCTCGCGGAGGAGAAGAACAACGCCCTTGCGTGGTATCTCCTTTCGCTCGAGAAGAACGACATGTCGTGCCTTAAGCGCGCGGCAGACGGCGACAACGTGCAGGCGCTGAATGCCTGGGGAGCCATAACGCTGACGAATGCGCTCAGGGACTTGTCGATGGAGACGAACGAAGTGGAGCGTGTCCTCGTAAAGTGCTTTGGGATCTTCAAGAAGGCTGCCGACACAGGCGACGCCAACGGGTTATACAATCTCGGCATGTGCTACATGCAGGGCTATGGCTGCGTGGTGGACGAGGATCTCGCCTACAAGTGTTTCCGCGCAAGCGCGGAAGCGGGGCACCCCGAGTCGATCAACAACATCGGCGGATTCTACCGCGATGGCATAGTCGTGCGGGCAAATCCCGAGACGGCGGCGAAGTGGTTTGCGAGGAGCGCCGATCTCGGCAACGCCTATGGGATGCTGAACTACGCGCTTGCGTTGCAGCGCGGCGAGGGAGTTGAGAAGGATGTCGCAAAGGCAATCGAGCTTCTCAAGGAGGCCGCCGCGCTCGGCAACGCCGAGGCGATGAACGCGTATGGCATGTGCTGCTACAACGGCGACGGTGTGGAAAAGAACGCGGTGGAGGCCGTGAAATGGTACCGCGCCGCCGCGGCTCGCGGCTTCGCGCCCGCTATGGACAATCTTTCCTCGTGTTATAGTCTCGGCACCGGCGTGAGGAAGGACGAAAAAGAGAGCCTCGCCTGGAAGGTGCGCAGCATGGCCGCACGCGGCGACAGGAACGCAGCGGCGTGGCTCCAGCAGAACGGCTACTGATCAAGACAGTGAAGATACTGATGATAGGCGACGTCGTCGGCAGTCCCGGCAGGCGGATTCTCGCGAAGGAGCTCAAGCGTCTCAGGCGCGAGCTTTCCCTTGCCGCCGTCGTCGTGAACGCCGAGAACTGCGCGGCGGGCTCTGGCCTTACCGCGGCGCTCGCGAAGGAGATTCTCGATTCCGGCGCCGATGCAATCACGCTAGGCGACCACACCTGGGGGCAGAAGGAGTTTGCCGGGCAGGTCGGCTCCCTTGAGCGCGTCGTAAGACCTGCGAACTTCGCGCCCGAATGTCCTGGCCGCGGATGGACGCTCGTAACCGCGCCGACGTTCCAGTTTGCCGTCGTCAACGTGCAGGGACGCGTCTTCATGCAGGCCGTCGACTGTCCGTTCAAGGCGATCGACCGAGTCCTCGCCGAGATTCCGAAGAACGTTTCCGTGTTCGTCGACTTCCACGCCGAGGCGACGAGCGAGAAGATGACGATGGCGCACTATGTCGATGGACGCGTGACGGCGATAGTCGGCACGCACACGCATGTCCAGACGTCGGACGCGCGGCTTCTCCCGAAGGGGACGGCGTACATCACCGACCTCGGCATGACGGGTCCCTATATTTCTTCGATAGGGCGCGACCTCGCTCCCGTCACGAAGAAGTTCATAACGGGGATTCCCGCGCGCTTCGAAGTCGCGGAAGGCCCTTGCGTCCTCGAAGGCGCGATAGTCGACTTCGATCCGGCGACTAAGAAGGCCGCATCGATAGAGGCATTCAGGATTCGCGAGTGAGATGGGCGGCCTCGTCGAGAACCTGAAGCGCCGAGCGGAGATCATTCGAGCCGTCCGCGCGTTCTTCGACAATCGCGGCTTCACGGAAGTGGCGACCCCTGTCTTGATTTCCGCGCCCGCGCCCGAGCCGCACATCGACTGCCCGCCATGCGGCAAGGGATTCCTCCGCGCGTCGCCAGAGCTCCAGATGAAAAAGCTCCTTGCCGCCGGAATGGACAGAATCTACCAGATCGGGCCGTGCTTTCGCGACGGCGAGCTCGGCGCGCGGCACAACCCCGAGTTCACGATGATCGAGTGGTATCGCCTCGGCGCGACATACCTCGACATCGCGGACGACGCAGAATCGCTGCTTCAAGAAATCATGCCCGGCAGCGCTGCACCTTCGCGGATTACGGTGCGCGAGGCGTACTTGAAGTGGGCGGGGTGGGATCCGTGGGTCGAATGGGACCAGGACCGCTTCGACTTCGACATGGCTGCGAAGATAGAGCCAAGTCTCCCGAAGGGCCCCGTGTTTCTCATGGACTATCCAAAGGAGGCCGCGTCGCTTGCGCGGCTTCGTGGCGACGTCGCTGAGCGCTGGGAACTCTACATGGGCGGCGTCGAGCTTGCAAACTGCTTCACCGAGCTTTGCGACGGCGCGGAGCAGAGACGGCGATTCCTCGCGGCGAAGGAAGAGAGGCGCCATCTCGGGGAAAGCGACTATTCTGTCGACGAGGAGTTTCTCGAGCTCCTGCCGCTCATCGGAAGCGCTTCGGGCGTTGCGCTCGGAGTTGACCGTCTCGTCGCGCTCGCTCTCGGCGAAACCGATATCCACTCCGCCATGTGCGGCGAGTGAATTATGGTATAATACTATCCTTGACTCTCATTGCCACCATATTGCTTGCGGCGCTTACCAAAGCCGAGATCATCGACCGCTTCAAGGCCGCGCCGGTGACGCAGCTTGACGGCCTTGTTCAGGTCTACGGTGACTGTCCCGCGGACATGCGCCGTGACTTCCAGCTTCCCGTCGCGTCCTTCACCTCTGGCATCTGCCGCAAGCTCTACGCCGCCGAGAACAGGAAGCAGCTGAAGTTTGCCGATCCCGGCATAATTGTCCGCATCGGCGACGTCCGCACAAACCTCACCGACGTAATCGCTCGTCCCGCGACGCGTGCCGGCGGCATTAAGTTCACGCGCATATACCTTCCGTCGCCGTCGGGCGCGGACCTTGGGAAGTTCCGCCACGAGATTGTCCGCGCGTTTTACCGCGCCGTCGACGGCGTGGACCTTGACGACGCAGACGTCACGAAGAAGTTGCGCGAGGCCGACCCGGTGACGCGCGTCGAGGACATACAGTCCGAGGTCGCCGCCTGGCGCGAGCGCGGCGAATACGCCGCGGGCAAGACGGACGAAGACTACCTGAAGCTGCTGCGAGGCGTCCACCTGCCGGGAGCGGCGACGAAGGCCGACGTGACGACGTTTGCCTCGCGGCTATTCCTGTACCCCGAGCTTTATTCGATGCCATTCTGCGGCAAATACGCCGCGTGCTCGTTCCGCGACGCCATCACGCTTGTCGGGGAAGATCCGTCTATCCGCTTCGCGGCCTACATGAAGGTTCAGCCGCTGATACTGTTCGGGCAGGGCCACGGCGACAAGATGAACGAGGCGGTCGAGGCATACGCGAAGTTCCTGACCGAGCTTGCAAGGTACAAACTTCCGCGCGAGGAACTTGAAAAGCTCTTGGACGACGCCGACGCGAAACTGAAAGGAGTGCTGGAGGAATGAAGACGAAGAAGACGATCACCGACTCTACTGTCGATCCCGACATCCTGCGCTATACGGTCGGAGACGATCCCGTTCTCGATCTTGCGCTTGCGAAGTGGGATTGCATGGGTACCGCCGCGCACGTTACGATGCTCTCGGAGATGAAGGGGCTGAAGCGCCCCGTCGTAACGAAGGCCGAGGCCGCGAAGGTGAGGAAGGCGCTCGGGCGCATAGTCGCGCTTGCCGAGAAGGGGAAGTTCGCGATTCGTGAAGACGACCAGGACGTCCACATGGCCGTCGAGCGTCTGCTTACCGAGGAGCTCGGCGACCTCGGCAAGAAGATACATACGGGCCGCAGCCGCAACGACCAGGTCGCAGTTGACGTCCGGCTCCACATGAAGGACGAGATCCTTTCCGCGGAGGGAGAGCTCGGCGCTCTTGCCGCGGAGCTATGCTATTTCGGATGGTGCGCGGGCGCGATTCCGCTCGTCGGGCGCACGCACCTGCAGCCGGCGATGCCGTCTACCGTCGAGATGTGGGCGACGGGTCACGCCGAGATGGTGCTCGACCAGCTTGCGAACCTCGAGGCGGCCTACGCGCTCGCAGACGCTAATCCACTCGGGAGCGCCGCTGGGTACGGCGTTCCGCTGCCGCTCGACCGTGCGCGCACGACGAAACTTCTCGGCTTTTCGCGCACGATCCACAACTGCTTTGGCGCTTCGATGGCGCGCGGCGAATGCGAGGCGGCGCTTCTTTCGGCGCTCGCGCAGCTGATGGCCGTTCTATCTCGTCTCGCCGAGGACATGATTCTCTTCTCGATGCCCGAGTTCGCGTACTTCCGCCTGCCGCGCGAGTACTGCACGGGCTCGTCGATCATGCCGCAGAAGTTCAACCCCGACGTCCTCGAGCTCGTCCGCTCGAAGGCCGCCCAGGTCCTGGGGCTCCAGACGGCTTCACTCTCGCTTCTCCACGCGATGCCTGGCGGGTACAACCGCGATCTCCAGGACTGCAAGTGGCTCTACATGAAGGGGCTCGACATCACGCGCACGACGCTGAGGATTCTCGCGAAGGTCGTCAAGGGGATGAAGGTAGATCCCGCCGCGTGCCGCGCCGCGTTCACGCCTGGCGTCTTCGCGACCGACGTCGCGCTTCGCAAGGTGGCGAAGGGCACGCCCTGGCGCGACGCCTACCACGACGTCCGCGACCACCTCGAGCAGCTTGACTCGGAGAACCCAGATGCTGCCGTCGCCCTCAAGAAGCACGAAGGCACCTGCCTTGGGCTCGACCATGATCTTTACCGCGCGCGCATCGTTGCCGCCTACAAGTCGGCGGATGCCCGCCGCCGTGAACTTGACGCAAATTGCCGGAGGTTGCTGAAATGAACAAACTGCTTGAAGTCGAAGACCTGCATGTGAAGTACGGCTCGTTTGAGGCCGTCAAGGGTGTTTCGTTCTCGCTTGGCGAAGGCGAGATGCTTGGCATTGTCGGCGAGTCGGGCTCTGGAAAGTCTACAATCGCAAAGACGCTCGTCGGGCTCGAAAGCCCCTCGGCGGGCAAGATCACGATCGCGCCCGGAGTCGGCCTTCAGATGATTTTCCAGGACGCCGTCGGTTCGCTCAATCCGCGCATGACTGTCCGCCAGATGCTCGACGAGACCCTTCGCCATGCGACGCGCAAGGCGAAGGGCGGTGCGATCGACTTGAAGGGTGCGACGGATGCTGGCGGGCTTGTCACCCTAGTCGGGCTCTCGAAGGCCGTTCTCGACCAGTATCCGCGCGAGCTTTCCGGCGGCCAGTGCCAGCGAGTCTCCGTTGCGCGTGCGCTTGCGTGCCAGCCGAAGGTGCTGATCGCTGACGAGCCGGTTTCGGCGCTAGACGTGTCGGTGCAGGCACGAGTCCTTAACCTTCTCAGGGACCTTCGCCGCGACCTCGGGCTTTCGATTCTCCTCGTGGCGCACGACCTCGCCGTCGTCAAGAACGTCTGCGACAACGTATGTGTCATGGAAAAGGGCCTTTTTGTCGATGCCGGAACCTCTGAAGAGGTCTTTGCGAACCCCAAGAGCGAATATACTAAACATTTGCTTGAGGTCGTTCCCAAAATCCCCATATTTTGATATAATTTATTCAAATGGCCGAAAGTATACAGGTCGTCGCCTTTGAAGGCGGCGAATTGCGGCCGCTTGGCTCGGAAATAGTTCCGGGAGAGGCGGTGCTGGCCTTGCCTTTGTCGCGTCTCGTCGTCAAGATGGTGAGGGTTCCCGAAGAGGCGGACGCCGTGGAGACGGCGTCGGGAATCCTTTCTGCCATCTCCCCGTTCCCAGACGAGCCGCTTACTGTGTCTTGCGAGACTGTTCGCGAAACGGAAAAGGGGCGCGTCGTCCTGGCGGCGGCACTTCCCGAGGGAGCTGCAGACGACATCGCCGACGCTCTCGACGCCGCAAAAATCAACGTTACCCGAGTCGACATCCTCTCGCTCGGCGAATTGCGAGGGCTTTGGTCCCAGCTTTCCGGCGGGCGTGTCGGCGTAAGACGTCTTGTCCTTCTAAAAAGCGCCGACTGCCTTTCGCTTTTCGTCCTCGACGACGACCAGCCGTCTGCGGTGCGCGCAATCACGTCAGAGGGAGACTTGCGGCGCGAGGTGATGCTTTCGCTTCTCGAGGCCGAGGACTTCGGCGGCGCGAAGCCGCTTTCCGAAATCGTCGTAGCGGGCGATATAGATGTGTCGGGTCTCGAGTCGTTCGCCCCAGTGCGCCGCATAGAGGCGGGCGAAGACCGTATTGCGCTCGCACTCAAGGGCGTCGAGGAACGCTCGGGCGAGCCGTCTTCCCTCGACGCGTTGCCCGAGAGCTGGCGCGAGGTGCTCGAGGAGACGCGCTTCAAGGCGAAGCTCAAGAAGTTCCTTGCGATTGCCGGCGGTATATGGGCACTTGTCATGTTGGTCCTTTTTGGCGTGCCCGTGGTGTTCGGTCTCCTGACCGACCGGCAGAAGAGCCTGTGTCGGGATCATTCGCGCCAGTACAAGTCCGTTCTCGCGATGAAGGAGAAAGTAGACCTCGTTCGCAAGTATTCCGACCACGCGCGTGGCGCCTTGGAGACGATGAAGATGGTCTCCGACCTCCTGCCGCTCCCCGAAGGGAGCGACTCCTCCTGCATCGAGCTCAATTCCTGGAACTTCAGGCGCGAGGACGGCGAGCGCTCGGGCGGCGTAAAGTTTTCGGGCGAGGCCGATTCCACCGCGCTAGTCTACCAGTTCAAGGATGCGCTAGTCGACTGCGGCCTTTTCGCGCAGGTCGACTTGCAGGGCCCGTCCGCAGGCAAGGGCGGCCGCCAGCGTTTCGACATAGACTGCCGTTTCGAAGGTGAGGAGGAAGAATGAACAACAAGTCCCTTCGCGAAAAGGCGGTGATAGCGGTCGTCGTGGTGCTTGCGCTCTACGCGATGGCGGTGGTGCTGTGGTTCGTGAGCCAGCAGGACGCGTGGAAGAGGGCTGCGAAGGTGTACGCCGGGGCCAAGAAGACGTACGAGTCCGAGCGCAAGCTCATCAGCGAGCGCCAGAAGTGGAACGACGCCTACGAGGAGGAGAAGGCGCAGATGCCTACTTTCGCGTTCGGCAAGGCGACCGATACGACATGGCTCCAGAAGCTCGACGAACTCGCTGAGAAGCACCACATATCGATCTCACAGCGCCAGCCCGGCAAGGAGATCGAGAAGGGCGACGTCCTTGAGCTCCAGATCGAGGTGAGGAACTGGGAAGGCGCGCTCGAGTCGCTCGTAAAGTTCATGCACGAGCTCGAGAACACTACCGAGGGGATGTTCGACGTCGGATACCTGAATTTCAAGCCCAGCTCGAAGAAGGGCTACATGAAAGGGTCGTTTACGCTGACCTGTGCCTACATGAGGGAGGACTGATCTTATGAAGAAAAACATCTTTGCGTTTTGCATTGCGACGGTCGCGTTTGTCATTGCGTTCGACGCGCCGGCGCAGGCGCCGATACGTCGGCTGTCGCCGGGCGGACGTTCGCTTGCGGCACCGCCGGCCGCCGCCGTGCAGCCATCGTCCACGGAAGACTCGGCTGGTGCGCCGACCGATCCCAAGGAGGCGCCTGCCCTCAACTGGGATGCAACGCCCGTCGACATCGTGTTTCAGACGTATGGCGAGCAGGTCGGGAAGACGATACTGAAAGATCCGGCGGTGCCGAACGCCACGATCACCTTGAAGTCGCGCGAGGGGCAGAAGCTCACAAAGGAGGAATACCTCGAGGCCATAGAGGTCGTGCTCGAGATGAACGGCATCCACTTGGAGCCGTACGGCGAGAAGTTCATTCGTGCCGTTCCGCGCGGCAAGGCCCGCAAGGAGGGCATCCCGCTTTATATGGACATTGCCGACGTTCCCGCCGAGGCGAAGGATGGCAGGGTGATCTCCGTAATGCTCTCGTTCAAGAGCGTTGCGACCGACGAGGCGCAGAAGGCGCTTGAGAACTTCAAGTCCGACACCGGCATCCTCAATGTCTTCGAGCGCACGAACTCGATTCTCGTGACCGACACGTGGCAGAACATCAAGCGGATGGAGGAGATTGCGAAGTCTATCGACATTTCCTCCCCGGTTCTTGAGCAGGTGTTCGTCTACCAGGTCGAGAACGCCTCTGCGAACGACATCAAGACCGCCCTCGAGCAGATTGTCCAGGAATCGCAGAAGGAGCAGGAGAAGAACGGCAAGGCCGTGCAGAACAACGCCGCGCAGTCCAACTATGTTCGCCCGACTTCGCTCGGAGGTCCGCGCCTCCTTAACCGCCCGAACCAGCCCGAACAGCCGAAGCCCCTCGAGTCGACGGTTACGTCGATGTCGGACGCCGATCGCGGGATGATCCGCGGCAAGGTGCTGATCCTCGCCGACGAGCGTTCCAACAAGCTGGTGATAATCACGTCGAAGGCGAACTACGACTTCTTCGAGAAGGTGATCAAGCAGCTCGACGTCGAGACGACGCCCGACACTGTCGTAAAGGTTTATCGCCTCAAGTACGCCGAGGCCGAGGAAGTCGCCGACATGATCAACGATCTCATCGGCAACGCGCCGTCCTCGAAGTCCTCCTCGAAGAACAACCAGAATGCCGCCGCAAAGGGACAGGGCGGCACGACACGCGTCTCCACGCCGACAGGTGCGGTGACGGCGAATGCGCCGCGCAAGAGCGCCAACCAGCGCTCGGGAGAGGCGAAGCCGGGCGAGCTCTCCAAGGAGAACACGACGGTCCTCGCCGACAAGCGCATCAACGGACTCGTCGTAATGACGAACAAGGAGCTCGTGCCTGTCGTCGAGAGCATCATCGAGGCGATGGACGTGAAGCTCAGCCAGGTTCTCATCGAGACGGTCATTATCGAAGTCACGCTTGGCGATGAGCTTCAGACCGGTGTCGACTGGGTCATGCGCGGACGGCAGCGCTCGACGTCGCAGGTGCCGCGCAAGAATGCCCTTGGACAGACTCTATACTATAAGCAGCGTACCACTAAGTCCGGTGACAACACCACCTCGACCTCTATTCTCTCCGATATCGTTCCGGAGGGATTTTCGCGGACGTATACTTCAGCCGACGGCACCGTGACCTACACCGAAGAGGCGAGCAAGTACGGGGTCTTCGATTCCGTGACTTCTCTTGTGCGCGACGGTTTTGTGAACAACGGCAACTTCGGGCTTGGCGGCGGCGGCGGCAGCACGGCGGCGTCTGCGCTCCTCAGCACCGTCATGAACGTCAGCACCAATGCAACGGCGGCATATTTCGGCGGCGCGACTCCGATAGGGAGCGGCATTAACTACATCCTTAAGTCCGACAAGCTCAATCTCGCCGCCATCATCCAGGCGTCGAAGACGGACAACCACGCCAAGTACATCGCCTCGCCGATCGTGATGACCGTCGACAACAAGGAGGCGACGATCGAGGCGACGGAGTCCCGCAAGTTCTACAGCGGCTCGACGTCGACTTCCGGCTATGGCAGCAGCAACCCGACTGTCACTTACAACTACTCCGACAAGGACATCGGCATCAAGATCAAGGTGACGCCGAAGATCAATCCGAACGGCACCGTGATGCTCGAGATCGAAGAGGAGTATTCGCAGCTCGGCGCGGGGCAGACGGTGCTGGTCAGCGGTTCCAACGGCGGCACCGGCAAGGAGAACATCGACACGGCCCTTACGCGCAAGATGTCTGCCGACATCCTGCTTGAGAACATGCAGACGGTCGTCTTGGGCGGACTTACCGAGACCTTTACCCAGGAAGAGGAGACCGGCATCCCGATATTGAAGGACATTCCGTGGATAGGCAAGTGGCTGTTTGGCACGGTTTCGCAGACCGAGAACCGCAAGGAGCTTCTCGTGTTCATGACTCCGTATGTCCTCGAAGAGGGCGAGGCCGCGCAGGCCGAGGCGCTCCGCCGCAAGAGGGCGCTCAGCGACACGCGTCCATGGGACGACCATGGCTGGTCCGCGTCGCCCATCGCCGACCCCGTCTCGAGGAAGGAGCAGATGCGCAAGCTCAAGGACGAGTGGAAGAACCAGGACGAGGAGCGCAAGACGAAACTTGCCATAGAGGACGAGAAGGTCAAGCGCGCGAAGGCGCTCGAGCAGATGAGCAAGGAAGAGCGCAAGCACTGGCTCGAGATGCAAAAGGAAGAACTCGACGAGGCCGATCGCGCCGAGGAGCTGAAGGAGCTCAAGGAGAAGATGAAGTCCAGGGACGACGAGACCCAGGAGGAACTCCGCAAGCTCGCCGCAGACATCCGCGCGAAGAAGCTAAAGGAGGCCGAGGCGGAGATAAAGGCCGCCGACGAGGCCGCGCAGACCGACAACGAGTACAAGAAACTCCAGGATGCGAAGAAGGAGGCCGACGAGCCCGAGAAAGCGCCTCCCCAGGAACCTGTAGCCGACGAGGTTAAGTGATGAACGCGAAGATCGTTTCGATAATTGCGATTTGCGCCGCCGTGATAGTTGCCGGCGTTTCCGGCGTTGTCATTTCCATGCAGCGGGCCGACGCTGCGCGAGCGGCGGCAGACAAGGCCGCGAGCGAGGAAACGATTGCGTCTAAGCGTGCGCGCGAGGCCGAACTTGAGCGCGCGACGGCCGCGCAGAACGCGAGAACGGCCGAGGCCAAGGCAGAGAGCGAGAAGACCGCCCTTGCTGCGGCCGAGGCCGAGAACGAAAAGCTGAAACTCGAGAACGAGAACCTCGCCGAAAAGCGTGCCCTCGCCGCCGACGAGCGCGCGACGGCAGAGGCCGAGGCGAAGAAGGCGGCGGACCTCAAGGCGGCGAAGGACGCGGAACTGAAGACCGCCAAGGAGAACGCCGATGCCGAGCGAGCCAAGGCGCAGGTATCGGCTGACGAACTTGCGCGCGTAGAGGCTACCAAGGCGATACGCGAGGCCGAGACGCTGAAACTAAAGGTCTCGATTGCAGAGCTTGCCGCGGAGAAGCAGCGCTACGAGGAGCTGAACGCAGAGCTTTTGGAGTACCAGAAGGAACTTGACGAGCGCGAACGCGCGCTTAGGCCGGAGAAGACGATAGCGGACCTCGCGTGGCTCCCCGACGAAGACACGGAGATCGACGAGAACGGCAGGGCTCGCCCGCGCAAGAAGGAGCCGAAACTCCCTGAGAACGACCCGACGCTTCCGAAGGAGACGCGTGCCCTCGCCAAGGCCAACCGCATAAGGGCGCAGGCGGACGGCCTTCTCGCTGAAGCCTCTCGCGCTCGCGTCGTAGCCCCGATTGAAAAGCTCTATGTAGCCGCCGTGAAGGAGGGCCGCACAGTGGACGCGGATTACTACCGCGCAGTCCTCAAGTCCATGTATCCCGATTGGGAATATAAAGCACCAGAACCAAGCACAAACCCATGAGTCTCTCTGTAGGAATCGTCGGACTGCCCAACGTCGGCAAGTCAACCTTGTTCAACGCCCTCACCAAGAAGCAGCAGGCCGCAGCCGAGAACTATCCGTTCTGCACGATCGAGCCGAACTCCGCGATCGTCGAAGTCGCTGACGCGCGACTCGAGGCGCTTGCGAAGATCGTGAGCCCCCAGCAGATAATCCGCGCCACGGTCGAGTTCACCGACATCGCCGGTCTCGTCAAGGGCGCGTCGAAAGGCGAAGGACTCGGAAACAAGTTCCTCGCGAACATCCGCGAGTGCGATGCGATACTGCATGTCGTGCGCTGCTTCGAGAACGACGACATCATCCATGTCCAGGAAGGCGGCAACAAGTCGGCGCCAATCGATCCCGTGGGCGACGCGGAAGTCATCGAGACTGAGCTTGTCCTTGCCGACATGGAGCAGTTGCAGAAGCGCTACGACCGCATCAAGAAGGAGGCGCAGGCGAAGCCCGCGATGCGCCCGGAAGCCGAGGCGTGCGCCGCGCTTTTGAAGCACCTCGAGGAAGGCAAGTCCGTCCGCTCGTTCCCGAGGAAGGAAGGCGACGCGATTCTCGACGTCCTGAAGGAGCTCCACTTCCTCACCGACAAGAAGGTCATCTACTGCGCAAACGTCGCCGATGACAATGTGACAGGCGAGGGCAACGCGCATGTGGACGCGCTCAAGGCATACGCCGCGAAAGAGGGCGCCGAGTGCGTCGTCGTGTGCGCGCAGATGGAAGCAGACCTTGCGGGGCTTTCTGACGCCGAGGCGAAGGAGTTCCTCGAAAGCTACGGGCTTACCGAGTCTTCGCTCGATAGGACGATCAAACTCGCATACCACACGCTTGGTCTTGCAAGTTTCCTTACTGCGGGCCCTAAGGAAGTCCGCGCGTGGACTTTCCGCCGCGGTTGGAAGGCGCCGAAGTGCGCCGGCGTCATTCACACCGATTTCGAAAAGGGCTTCATCAGGGCCCAGGTCGTTTCGTTTGACGACTACATCAAGTACGGCGGCGAGAAGGGCGCGCGCGAAGCGGGTGCGCTTCGTCCCGAGGGCAAGGAGTACGAGATGCAAGATGGGGATGTTGTGGAGTTTATGTTTAATTAGGAGTTGGAGTTCAGAGTTGGAGTTGGAGGTAGGGATTAGTAGTCAGGAGTCAGGGGTCAGTAGTCAGGGGTCAGGAGTAAGGAGTTAGGAGTTGGAAAATGAAATATGTTTCTACGAGAAAGGGAATCGAGGCGACTGCGCCTGAAACGGTTTTTCAGGGCCTTGCGCCCGACGGCGGCCTTTATGTGCCGGTGGTAGGGGCGTCTCTCCGAGACGCCCGCGGACGCCTCGGAGAGGCGTCCCTACCCGCCGCCGAGGATTTTGTCCTGTCTCGCCTTTTCGGAGATTTCCCTGAGGAAGTCCGCAAGTCTGCAATCGACCGTCTATCCTCCCGCTTCCCTGCCGAGGACCCTATTCCGCTCATCGAGAGGGATGGGCTTCACATGCTCGAGCTTTTCCACGGCAAGACTGGCGCTTTCAAGGACGTCGCGCTTTCGATGCTCCCTGTCTTCATGCGCCACGCCGCTGGCGGTCGTCGCGTCCTCGTCCTCACGGCGACGAGCGGCGACACTGGTTCAGCCGCGATGCAGGGCTTTGCCGGCGTTGACGGCACCGAAATCATCGTCTTCTATCCCGCGACGGGGACTTCGCGCATCCAGCGTCTCCAGATGACGACGCCTGGCGAGCCAAACGTCCACGCCGTCGGCATCCGCGGCAATTTCGACGACGCGCAGGCGGCGGTGAAGCGTATCTTCGCAGACGAGACGATTCGCGCCGAGGCCGCGAAACACGGCATCACTCTCTCGAGCGCAAATTCGATCAACACCGGCCGTCTCGTCCCGCAGATTGCCTACTATGTTCTCGCCGGGGCAAAGTTGCTGCACCAGGCACCAGGCACCAGCGAAGCGCAGGTACCATTTGATGTCGTTGTCCCCTCTGGCAACTTCGGTAATATTCTCGCGGCGTATTACGCGAAGCTTCTTGGAAGCCCCATCCGCAAGTTCATTGTCGCGTCCAACGTGAACGACGTCCTCGCGCGCTTTGTGAAGACTGGCGTCTACGACCCGGGCCCGGATTTCACCGTCACTAATTCGCCCTCTATGGACATCAGGAAGTCTTCGAACGTCGAGCGTCTTCTCTGGATGATTTCAGGAGGCCTTGACGGCGATATCGAACGTGCCTGCGCCGAGACGGCGCGCATGATGAAAGATCTTGCCGAGAAGGGGCGGTACGAACTCTCGGCGGACGCTAAGGAGCGCCTTTTCGCAGATTTCGAGGGCAGTGTCGCGACACCCGAGGAGACCGAGGCGGAAATGCGCCGCATGCGCGAGGTCGCTGGTTATCTCGTCGACCCTCATACCGCCGTCGCGACTTGCGTCGCCAAGAAGCTCGGGCTCCCCCGTGGCGGCGTTCCCTGCGTCGTTGCGGCGACGGCTACGCCATACAAGTTCCCGGAAACGTGCCTCAGGGCCTATGGCGAGGACGTGCTCGTCGCCCCGCCGCCGTCCGTCGCCGAACTCGAGAAGCTGCCTGTCGCGCAGACGCGCGTCTGCGACGTTGACGCGATCGACGGCGAAGTGACTCGACTGTTCTGACCAAGTGGATTGAGGAGTGATATGGACGGATTTTCGATAAGGCAGGCGAGGCTCGGCGACGCGGAGGGCGTCTATGCCCTTATCGGTGCAAACGTCGACCGTCTTGTGCCGAGGTCGCTCGGGAATATCGTCGAGTCGATAGACAGGTTCGTCGTCGCGGAGGTTGACGGCAAGATGGCCGGTTGCGCGTCGTACCAGATACACCCCGAGATTGGCGCTCCCGAGGCGGCAACGGTCGAGATCGTCTCGGTCGCGGTGAAACAGGACTTCAGGCGCCGCGGCATAGGCCGCGCACTCGTCGAGGCGGTTGCAGAACGCGCCGCGGCGTTTTCGCCGCGCGAGCTCGTGACGCTTACGTTCACTCCCGAGTTCTTCGCCTCGCTTGGCTTCGTCGAAGTGCCGAAGACGAAGATCATGCACAAGCTCTACACGGGGTGCATAAACTGCACCAAGCACGCCGACCCGTTCACCTGCCCCGAGAAAGCGATGATTCGCCGCGTGCGGGAGCGGAATTTATGATATAATATGCGCCTATTTTTCGAAAGGAGAGGCAAATGGCCGATACGGAAGCGTTGGTGAACCAGTTGAACGAGTGCGCGGAGAAGCAGGACTTCGAAGGGGCTTTTCGGCTCGTGCGCGAAAACAGGGCAGAACTTGACAAGAAGATCCGTGCGACGGGCATTAGGGATGCATTGAAGAAGACGACAAGAGATCGTCTTCTTCTTTCTTTTTTGGACGGCGTCGGCTTTGGCGAGAGTCCGCTTGACGAGTCGCTCGTGAAGCTCGAGAAGCTCGTCGGCTTCCAGCCGGGCGCCCTCGTCCTCAGCAAGGCGTGGGGCATCGGCAAGGTGAAGCGTCTCGACTACTTCTACAAGCGCATCACCGTCGACTTCAAGACGAAGAAGGGCCACCAGTTCACCTACGCCGCGGCGTGCGACATGCTCGAGTGCGCGCCGGAAGGCCATATCCTCGTTCTTCGCGAGGCCGACCCCGCGGCGTTCGAGACGATGCTCAAGGAGCGTCCCGGCGACTTCGTGAAGGAAGTCCTCAAGAGCTACGGCGACATGACGATCGTCCGCCTCGAGGACGTCTGCGTGCAGAACGGATTCGTCAAGTCCGTCAACTGGAATAAGTTCTGGGAAGAGGCGAGAAAGGCGCTCCATCAGGACAAGCTCGTCGAGATTCCCGCGAAGCGCACCGATCCAATCCGCCTCAAGGCGTCCGTAGAGGACTATGGCGACGGCTGGCTCACCGCGTTCTCGCACGAGACCGACCCTAAGCTCATTCTCGCGGCAGTCCGCGAATACATCTCGCAAGACAGCTTCAAGACTGCCACCGACGACGCGAAATCCAAGCTCGCCGACCGTCTCGAGTTCGCGGTGACCGCCGCGCGCAACGTCGACGATGCACTTTATGCGCGTCTCGCCTCGCTTGTCCTCGAGCTTGGCTTTACGCGCCCCACCGCGGCAGACATGCGCGCATACCTCTGGGAGCGCAAGCGCTACATCACCGCAGCGGCCTCCCTGCCGGCCCGCGAGGTCGGCGCGATGATCTCTTTCCTCGCGGACTCCGACGAGGCGAAGGCCAAGCTCTACGCCGCGATTCCCGAGCTCTGCTTCACGGCCGTCGCCGAGATCGTTTCGCGCTTCGGCACCGAGATGGCGTGCCGCGCCGCGCTCGGCGGCTTCATGAAGGACACGCAGGCGCCCGCGACGCTCGTCACGCTCATTGTCGGCAAGATCGAGCAGTTCGGCAAGTTCGAGTACGCAGATGTTCCGATCGACGGCAAGAACATCAAGGTGCTCAAGTCCTACGAGCTGTGGCCCGAGCTCCCGCCGGTCGTGACGATTCTCACCCACGCGATTGCGCTCGGCGAGGGCAGGCGCGGCGGCGAGACGCTCAAGATGCAGAACATCGTCCGCCGTCTCTTCGGCGACAGGGCGTGGCTCGAGAAGATGTTCAAGCTCCTGAAGCCCGCCGACCAGGTGCTTTTCTTCGAGCGCTTCCAGGCGTCCATCGCGTGGGATCCGTCGACCCATCACACTATCGTCGTGAGGATGACGCACATCGTTCCCGCGCTCGAGAGCCACCTCGTCAAGACCGAGAAGAAGAAAGAGTACGCGCGTGTCACGTCGCTCCGCAGCTACGGCCTTAGGAAGCAGGAATACTTGAAGCTCATCAACGAGGATATGCCCGCGAACGTCAAGCGCATCGAGTTCGCGAAGAGCTACGGTGACCTCTCGGAAAACGCGGAGTACCAGTACGCAAAGGACGAGCAGCGCGTGCTGATGCAAAAGCAGACCGTCATGCAGGCCGAGCTCGAGGCAGTCAAGCCCGGCGATTTCTCCGATGCCACGACCGACGAAGTGATGCCCGGCGTCACCGTCGTGATCGAGGGCCCGGAAGGGCGCAAGTCCTACACGGTCCTCGGAGAGTGGGACAACGACATCGAGAAGTGCATCCTCGCCTCCAAGACGCGTCTCGCGCAGAACATGCTCGGCAAGAAGGTCGGCGACCAGTTCGAGCTTCCCGGCGCCGAGGGCGAGGTGAAGTTCGCCACGGTCGTAGAAATACAGCCGCTGTCGGATGAAATTCGCGAGTGGATGAAGCTTCCACCCGGCGTCCAAATATGATAGAATAGAGACGTTGTCAAACAGAAGGTTTTATAGAGAGGAGGCCAATCATGGGAGTCAGCATCAAGAATTCCTCGAAGGCGAAGAAGCCAGTCGCGAAGAAGCCGGCAAAGAAGGTCGCCGCCAAAAAAACCGCGGCGAAGAAGCCGGCCGCCAAAAAGCCTGCGATGAAGAAGCCTGTCGCCGCGAAGAAGCCGGCCGCCAAGAAGGCGAAGACGGAGATCAAGCGCGTACCTCCGCGCATCACGCGTCGTCCGACGGCAGTGGAGAAGCCGGTGTCGCCAGACGTCGAGGCGATGGACACCGCCAAGGCTGTCGAGTTCGCGATGTCGATTGCCGAGGAGATGAAGCGCTCTGCTGCGATGGCCGACAAGGTTCGCACTGGTAGCGAAATCAAGCTTTCGCGCCGCCCCACGACCCGTGCACAGGGCAAGTCGACGGTCAAGTTCCCGGCGGCCGACCTCAAGGACTTCCGCAAACGCCTCATCGAAGCCCGCGCTGCGGCGCTCTCGGGCGTCAACGCGATGAAGGCCACCGGCTTCAACGAAGCCGAGGACCACGAGTCCGACGGCGGCGACGGCACCAACCAGACGCTGCGTCTCCAGGCGCTCGGCCAGATGGGCAACATCAACCGCACCATCCAGCAGATCGAAGAGGCGCTTCACCGCATTGACGACGGGTCGTATGGTGTCTGCACCGTCTGCGGCCAGCTGATTCGCAAGCCGCGTCTCCTCAACCAGCCGTTTGTCTTGACGTGCATGGAGTGCCAGAGCGAGATGGAGCGCAATCGCAGCTGATGAGGCGCTACCTCGTCGTATTTGCCGTCGTCGTGCATCTCGTTCTCGCGGACGCGGTGGCGAAGGAGCTCGCGGCAGGCTATCTCAAGGGTGCTTCTTCGCTTCCAATCATCCCTGGGTTCTTCGATCTCGCGTATGTCGAGAACAGGGGTTGCGCGTGGGGCATGTTCCAGGGGCAGGTCTGGCCGCTCGCCGCGTTCGCGGTGCTAGCGCTTGCGTTTCTTCTCTGGAAGCGCAAGACGGTCTTCGGCGACGGTCGTGCGGCGGCGGTTGCTGAGGTCCTTCTTTATGCAGGCATCGTCGGCAATCTCATCGACCGCGTCTTTCGCGGTTTCGTCATCGACTTCTTCGACTTCCACTGGCAGTCCGCGTACCATTTCCCCTGCTTTAACCTCGCCGACACATTCATCACTGTCGCGGCGGGGCTTCTTATTCTATGCTCGTTCGGGAAGCGTACATCTTAGCGGGGCCTACCGCGAGCGGCAAGAGCGACATCGCGGCCGCGCTTGCACGCGAGATGGGCGCATGGATTCTGAGTGCCGACTCGATGCTCGTATATCGCGGCATGGACATCGGGACCGCCAAGCCCTCCGCCGCCGAACGCGAGGAGTTCCACATGGGCGGCGTCGACGTCGTGACGCCAGCAGAGGAGTTTTCCTCCGGCGCGTGGCTGAGAGCTGCGTCTGCCTGGGCGGCGGATGTGCCCAAGGACGTTCCGATAGTGATTGTCGGCGGCACTGGGCTCTATTTTTCTGCGCTTCTCCGCGGTCTCGACCGTCGCTGGGAGAAGCCGCCGCCTGAGTATCCCGTCATCCGCATTGACCGTGCAGTGGTGCGTGCGCGTATCGCCACGCGGCTCGATGCGATGTTCATGGCCGGGCTCGACGCCGAGAAACAGAGGTTGAAGGAGACATATCCCGTCTGGTCGAGAACGGCCTCTCTTGCGATTGGCTACCGCGAGGGTGACGACCGCTCAAAGATCCTGACGCGCACCTGCCAGCTCGCGAAGCGCCAGGATACGTGGTTTCGCCACCAGGCGACGCCAATCTACGTCGATCCGTCGACCGATGCCGTCCGAGCGTGCTGGCAATCCCGCGGCCCCTGGAAAGTCTCGTTTCCCACTTGATTTCCGCGGAAGAATTCGGTATCATATTCGCAACTTCACACATAGGAGAAAAAGATGAAAATTTCAACGTTGATGGTAGTTGTCGCAGTCGCCCTCTCCTTCGCGGTCTCGGGCTGCAAATACAGCAAGACTAACACGGGCGCAAACGGCGGTTCCGGTTCTGGTCTTGGCGCCGCAGGCGGTTCCGACATCTCCACCAACATCGAAGATGGGCAGGAAGGCGAGCTCGATGGCGCTGGCGTCGGCGAGCGCCCGTTCGAGGAGTACTGCACGCGTTGCACCGACGTCGATTTCGCGCCGGTCTATTTCGGCTTTGACTCGACCGTCGTTCCCCAGGGCGAGGTTGGCAAGATCGACGAGGTTGCGCAGCACCTCGGTTCGCACGCCGATCGCGTCGTGGTCGTCGAAGGCAACTGCGACGAGCGCGGCTCGAACGAGTACAACATGGCGCTCGGCGAGAACCGCGCGAGCATCATCCGCAACTATCTCGTCCAGAGCGGCGTCGATGCTTCCCGCATCCAGACGCGCAGCTTCGGCGAAGAGAAGCCCGCAGTCGTCGGCAGCGACGAGTCCGCGTGGGCGAGGAACCGCCGCGGCGAGTTCGTGATTTACCAGAAGTGATTTTCTGCAGATGACGCTGGCGGTCATTTTCGACAGCATCGGCTTCGGCGAGTGGTTTGTGCTACTCGCCGTCGTTCTTGTTGTCGTCGGTCCAAAACGGCTCCCGTCGGCGGCTCGCACATTCGGTCAGTACTATTCAAAGTTTCGCCGCGCCGCCGAGAACTTCAAGCGCCAGCTCCTCGACATGGACACCGAGTTCACCAAGGCCGTCCAGGAATCCGATAGGCTCCCGGATGACGCGTTCACCGTCGATCCTGCGATTGCCGAGCCTGCGGCCGCAACTGCCGATGGCGACGCTCCCGTTCCCGTCGAGCCACCTGCTACGGGCATGCCTCCAGTGGAGGGCGCGTAATGGCGATTTCCATTCTCAAGGATCCAGACGCCAGGAACGATCCTCCGCGTCCTTTGCTCGAGCATCTGCTCGCCCTGCGCGACATGCTCGTCTTCGGCGCTGTTGCCTGGGCGATTTGCGCCGTCATCGCGGGGTGCTGCACTCCGTGGATACTTGAATGGCTGAAGAGCCCCGCAGGCGATAGCGAGGAACTTCTGCAGGGCCTCGACCTCACGACCGGCGTCTCCACGATAATCTCGATTGCCGGCTGGGGCGGCACCGCGCTTGCGTTTCCGTTCATAATGTACGCGATTCTCCGCTTCATCTTCCCGGCGCTCACTAACCGCGAGAAGGTAGTCCTGATGTCGATACTCGTCGCGGGAAGCGGTTTCTTCCTTGTCGGCCTTGGTGTCGCGTACGCGAAAACGCTGCCTATGGTCGTAAGGGCGTTTAGGGCGATCAACGAATGGTGCGGAATCCCATCGACGATCATACGTCTCGAGGGCTACATCTCCATCGTCCTCAAGACGATTATCGCCTTCGGCCTCGTCTTCCAGCTGCCGCTCATCATCTTCGTCCTCGGGTGGTTCGGCGTCGTAACCTCGAAGGGTCTCAGGGAAAAGCGCCGCATAGCGATTGTGATGTCGTTCGTCCTTTCGATGTTCCTCACGCCGCCCGACCCGATGAGCCAGATTTTCATGGCCGTTCCTCTCTGCCTCCTCTACGAGCTGTCCATCTGGATGGTGTGGCTTAAGGAGAAGGGTACTTTCGGAAAATGAAAAGCCGCATTTCCTTCGCGCTTGGCTTCCTAGCGCTGATCGCGGTCGGCGCGGTAGTCCTTGCGCTTCCGTTCTGCCGTGCAGACAACATGCGCGGCGACCTTGTCACGTCCCTCTTCACGGCGTTTTCTGCAGTGTGCGTGACTGGGCTCACGGTCGTCGACGTCGGGCGCGAGTTCTCCGTTGCCGGTCAGGTGGTCCTGATGGTGCTCGTCGAACTCGGGTGCCTTGGGCTCATGACGTGCGGCACGTTCTTTCTCGTTGCGATAGGGCGGCGCATCTCGCTCGTTAGCGAGTTCTCGCTTATGAACGCCTACGGGGTCAGGCAGATACAGGGCCTCAGGGGGCTCATCTGCTGGATCGTCGGCTCGATGCTCGTGATAGAGGGCGTCTTTGCCGCGGTGCTCTACCCGCACTTCGGCAACTGGTACGAGGCAGTGTTCTACTCGATAATGAGCTTCTGCAACGCCGGTTTCGGTCTTGAGTCCGACTCGCTTGCGAAGTTCCCGCGCAGCTGGCCCGTCATAGTGATGGGCGTTGAGACGATCCTTGGCGGCCTCGGTTTTCTCGTCATCTACAACCTCTGTACGTTCAAGTTCCTGCACCGCATATCCGGCGCGCGCGGACGCCTTTCGCTCCATACGCGCGTCGTCCTGCGGTTCACGTTCTACCTGCTCGCCCTGACTTTCATCGCGTTCCTCGCAGTTGAGTGGAACCTCTCGCTGAAGGACATGAGTCTCTCAGACAGGGCGGTTGTCGGTTTCTACCAGGCCGTCACGCCGAGGACATGCGGCTTCTGCGTGATTCCGACCGAGGCGCTCCATCCGTTGACGCGTCTCATTTACGAGTGCCTCATGTTCATCGGCGGCGCGCCTGGTTCCGCCGCGGCCGGCATGAAGGTGACTACGCTCGCGGTCATCATCTATACGGCGACGGCGATGTGCCGCGGCGAGACGGAGACCGTGATGGACGGAAGGCTGATCCCGACCGAGATCGTGCGCGAATCCCTCGTGATTTTGATGGCGATAGTCATGTTTGCCGTAGTCGTGACGGGCGCACTTTTCGTAACAGAGGCGGGGCGTGGCATTTCGTCGGACGCGCTTTTCTTCGAGGCGGTTTCGGCCGTCACGACGACCGGCCTTGCCGTAGGCGACACCACGGCGTCGCTCTCCATTCCCGGCCGCTTTGTCATAATGGTCGCGATGTTCATCGGCCGTCTCGGCGCACTTACGGTCGTCTTGATGATCGGCGACCGCGAGTCGAAGAGGCACGTGCGCTTCCCGTCCGAGGAACTCGTCGTCGGCTGATCCACATGAGATCGCTAACCGTAATATGGCTGCACGCTTCGCGCGAAGACGACGCGAGGCATCTTCCTGTCGTGGAGCACGGGATGTCCGACGCGTTCCGCGACTTCTGCGCAGAGGCGTTCAACGTCCGCATGCCCCTCGAGTACCCGCCGCTCAAGCTTACGACGGTTTCATCGGCCGACGCGCTTCCCGACGCGCTGTTTATTGATGGTGATCCGTCGAGGGGAATGACCGAAGGCGGCGACGACATCTGCCTGTTCATGGTCGACGACGCCCTGTATTCAGGGTCCGTCCGCGGCGTCTTGCTGAAGGACTGGCTTAAGACGTATCTGCCTGCGATACCTAAGGTCGTTGTGACCTATCCCGGGAACGCGCCCGTTGTCGTGCCGCAGAGGCGGTGGTCGAAGAAGGGCGCCGAGGTGCTTGCAAACCCTGCCGTCCACCACGAGCGGATCGTCCATCTCTTCAAGTCGTTCTGGCTGCCGCGCTTCTGGAGCGCGATGCGCCAGTACGTGCAGGTCAAGGCTGGCACCAACTGGCACACTCCCGGGCACAACGGCGGCAACGCCTTCTCGGCCTCGCCGTTCCTACGCGGCCTCCACGAGGCGTTCGGCTCGATGATCTTCAGGTCCGACCTTTCGGTGTCGGTCGAGTCTCTTGGCGATCTCTCGAGCCCCGAGGTGCAGACGCCGCTTTCCGAGGCGCAGAAGATGTCGTCCGAAATCTTCGGGAGCGCGCTTAGCCGGTATGTGACGAACGGCACTTCGACCTCCAACAAGGCGATGTTGATGACGCTTCTCAAGCCGGGGGAGGTAGTGCTCGTCGACCGCAATTGCCACAAGTCTGTCCATCATGCGATCGTCACCTCGGGCGCCGTGCCGCACTACCTGCCGTCGCGCTGGAACGCGCGCCTCGGCGTGTGGGGCCCCGTGTCGCTCGCGGACATAGAGGCCGAGCTCGAGAAGACAGCGACAATGCCCGAGCGTCGCGCGCCAGATGCGTCGAGCCCCATTTCTTCCCGGCCGAGACTGCTGATACTTACCACGTGCACCTACGAGGGAGTCCTCTATCCCGTCTGGGAGGTCGCGCGGCTCTGCGAAAGGGCGGGCGTGCTTTTCTACGCGGACGAGGCATGGGCCGCGTACATGGGCTTTCATCCGTTCTACACGCACACCGACCCTGTAACCGGTCTCGCGATGCGCTACAACGCGGTAAACGAGCGGGCTGGCGCGCACTTTGCCGTGCAGTCGACCCACAAGACGATGGCGTCATTTTCCCAGGCCTCCATGATCCACGTCTCGACGCGCTTCAAGCAGTTGCTTGAAGAGGACGCGTCGCCGCAGTTCCGCTGGCTTAGGCGGCGCTTCGCGCTGAACGGCCATGGCTCCTTCGAGAAGTTCACCCACGACCTGCACGAGTTCCTCCGCTACTGGCACTCGACGTCGCCGCACTATCCGTTCCTCGCGACCCTTGACGTGGCTGGCGTGCAGATGCGCCTCGAGGGGATGAAGCTTATCGACGAGCGCCTGAAGTGGGCTGCGGAATTTCGCGCGCGCGTTGCCGCCGAATGCGGCCTTCCCGAGGCGGAGTGCTTTGCGGACCTTGCGGACATCGCGGGCAGCGACCAGGATTGGAGCGGTGCGGGGTTCCTCAAGGATCCACTCAAGATCGTCCTGATGCTCCGCAGCCCCGCTGCGTGCGCGGCTTTTCGCAAGGCGCTTCTCAAGTCTCACATCCAGTGGGAGAAGGCGACTTCGACGACGATTCTCTTCCTCGTGACAGTCGGCACGGCCGAGGAGCACTTTGAGGACCTTTTCCGCGTCTGCCGCCTTAACCGCGAGCTGATCGGGTGCCCCGCGCAAGTTCCCGACGACGGTGGAGTTGGCGGCGCGGTAGCGGGACAGCCGGTCGTCCTGCCAAGGGACGCGGCGCTTTGCGACGGCGAGTTCGTGACGCTCGAGGCGTCCGTCGGCCGCATAGCCTCGCAGTTCCTTGTGCCGTACCCGCCGGGAATCCCCGTTTTCGTTCCTGGGCTCAGGATAACGGAAGCGATGGTCTCTCTCGTGAAGGGTGTGATCGAGACAGAGGGTGTTGCGGCGGTACATGGTCTCTTCTGCAGGGGTGGTCACGCCCCGTACTATGTAGAGGTGCTGAATCGCGACGAGGGAAAACGTCTCGAGTGCGACATCGCGACGCGCTGAAGCACCTCAATTTAGGGCAAGACAGTAGCAAGGTTTTTTGGTATACTTGACCCTATGAACATCAAAAAGGGGATTGGTTGTTTTGCCACCGCCTTTATGGCTCTGGCATCTTGGGCAGCGACCGTTGATTGCGAGTTCGCTACAATAGAACACCCGGACGAGTGGGATTCCGCCTCAGGCAAGGGCTTCCAGGTCGTCGTAACGCCAAAGGAGTCAATCGCCGGGCAGGATCTGTCCGTTCACCTCCACTGGATGAGGGTTAATGGCTACGGTGGCTTTGCTGGGTGGCAGCCCCCGAAGAAGGGCGTAGTGGCCGGCACGAAGTACACGTTCAACTTCAAGCCGGGGGGCGACCAGGACAATCTCCACCACTACGCCGCGTGCGTGTTCCTCGCGCCCGGCGGAGACTACAACAAGAAGACGGCCGAGCGCTTTGTCGAGATCAAGATTCCGCCGCCTCCGCCTTATCCCGAACGCCCCGAGGCCGCCACCTTCAAGAACAGCTACATCTGGATCGAGAAGGGCGCGCCGCCCACCAAGGTCGGCGACGACGTGGTACTGACCGTAAACTACCACCTCGAGCCAACCGACACCTGGGGACCGAAGCCGACTAAGCTTTCCGTCACGCCCCTCGGCCCGTGGATCGACAATCCCGACGGCGTGATCAACAAGAGTCGCCACCATGTGTCGTACGGCGGCCAGATGTTCACGAAGGAGCTTCCCGTGGAGCCCGGCGACGGCGTGCTGGAGTTCCGCTTCAAGCTCGGCACCGCGTACCGCTACAACTCCTGCTTCTTCCTCTGCAAGTTCAAGCAGCCCGACGGCAAGGACTGGCCGTGGGATTTCCGCGGCGGCAGTCTCAACGTCGTGCCACAGAACGAATACTTCCGCATGTACCCGATGTCTCGCGGCGGCTGCTTCTACTATGGCGATACGCCGACAATTGCGCTCGTCTGGGGCGAGAAGGGCTTTGGCGGCATGAGGAAGGGCAAGGCCGTCGTGAAGGACTGCGAGAACCGCGTCGTCCTGGAGAAGGAGGTCGAGCTGAACCCCGCCCGCCGCGCGCAGATGATTTCGTTCCCGGGCTTCACGCGCCACGGCGTCTTCTCGCTCGTCGTCACCGCTCCTGGCTTCGGCAAGGACGGCGCTGACGTAGACGACTTCTGCTACTTCGCGACGATACCGAAGTTCGAGCGCATAGACGGCCGTCCCACGCCGTTCGGCGTGACGAACGTCGGCGACCGCGACCTCAGCGAGCTGGCATACGATCTCGGCTTTACCCTCTGCCGTCACTTCATATCGTGGAAGGGCATACGCCCCGCGCGAGAAAGGTGGCTGCTCAACTCCCTTGACAACACCATCGCCAACAACAACGCGGCTGGCCTCAAGCCCTGGCTGCAGATCCACGGGCCGCCGTCGTGGACGCTGCCCCCAGGGCTTCACAGTCCCGGCGAGTTCGAACCGGCGCCGTTCAACCTCGACGACTGGCAGGACACGCTGGTCACGCTTGCGCGCCGCTACAAGGGCCAGCTCTACGGCTTCGAGTTCCTCAACGAAATTGTCCCCGGCAATTCCTGCGAAGATCCTGTCGCTACCTACGTCGACATTTGCCGCAC
>JAFYQC010000131.1 GCA_017547265.1 Kiritimatiellia bacterium
ATCGAGACAAGAAGCACGTTCTCGCGAGGAGCGTGCTGATGAGGCTCTGACGAAATGGCCGCGCCGCATCCCGAGTTCACCGTCTCGTCGCTTACGTCCGCCCTGAAGCGCACGATAGAGAGCGGCTTTTCCAAAGTCGTCGTCGATGGCGAGGTAAGCGGCTGGAAGCGCTATCCGTCTGGTCATTGCTACTTTACGCTCAAAGACGAGGGCGCGCAGATTTCCGCGGTGATGTTTGCGGGACAGTACGAATCGAGCTGCAAGCGCCATCCCGAACTTGCCACAGGGCTCAAGGACGGCGCCAAGATCAAGGTCTTTGGCAACGTGACCGTCTATCCGCCGCGCGGCAACTACCAGATCGTCGTCCTTTCCGCGATGCTCGCGGGGCTTGGCGACCTGATGCAGAAGTATCTCGAGCTCAAGGCGAAGCTCGAGGGCGAAGGGCTGTTCGATTCTGCGCGAAAGCGTTCGCTCCCCGCGATGCCGAGGCGAATCGGAATCGTCACGAGCGAGGCCGGCGCAGTGATACACGACATGTGCACCGTCCTGACGCGAAGGTTTCCGAATCTCGAGGTGAGACTATTCCCTGCGCAGGTGCAAGGTGCTGACGCGCCAAAGACGATCATCGCTGGCATTGATTATTTCAATCGCGATGACTGCGACTTCAAGCCTGACGTGCTCATCGTCGCGCGCGGCGGCGGCAGTTTTGAGGACCTTTTCTGCTTTAATGACGAAGCGCTCGTCCGCGCCGTCGCGGCGTCGAAGGTCCCGACGATTTCCGCAGTCGGCCACGAGACCGACTACACTCTTTGCGACTTTGCGGCAGACGTCCGTGCAGGAACTCCGTCGATCGCCGCCGAGATTGCAGTCCCCGTTCTTGCCGACCTGCGCACGCAGCTTGCGTCGTTCGATGTGCAGCTTGCAAAGGCGCTTCGCGCGAAATACGAATGGTTTTCGCAGAGGACTGACCATCTTTCCTCCGCGCTCGTTCCCGCGCTACAGGCGAGGGCCGCCGATGTAGCGCATCGCATAGATTCGCTGTCGAATGCGCTCGGCTCTTCCGTCGTCCTCGGTTTCACGAGGCGAGAGGCGGCTTTCGACAGGGCCAGGGAAAAACTCGCGCTGCTTTCGCCGTATTCAGTTCTCGACCGTGGCTATTCGCTCACGACGGACAAGGATGGTGCCGTTGTGAAGTCCGCGGACCAGGTCTCTCGCGGCGATGTTTTGCACACGCGTCTCGCAAGCGGGGAAATTGTAAGCGAAGTCAAATGACCTGCTTGTGGCACAAGATGGGATATGGTAAAATAAGCGAAAAGTTGGTAGGGGCGTGTCTCCGACGCGCCCGCAAAAAGTTGAAAGGCTGAAGGTGATTGACATGCAAATCACGAAACGCGATTTTCTAAAAAAACTTGGGCTTGGCGGCGCGGCGTTTGCGACTGGCGCGGCATTCGGTGACGAATATGTGCCTGACAAGAGCAAACTCCCCGAGGGCAGCTGCGGTGACCCGCAGAACGTCTGGTTCGGAAAGCACATCTTCCCGCTCGACCATACGATGACAGATCTCCCGAGTGCCTTCTTGAAGGATGGAAAGGTCTTTCAGCCGGCGCGTGAACTGCCGATTTTCCACGAAACTGACGTCGTTGTCGTTGGCGGAGGCCCTGCGGGATTCGCCGCCGCCGTGTCAGCCGCGAGGACCGGCGCGAAAGTCGCCCTCGTGGAGCGCTATGGGTCGCTCGGCGGTCTTTTCACGAACGGCATGGTGCTGATCGTCCTCGCGACAAGCGCGTACAGGGGCGGCAAGTGGAATCTCGTTACGCGCGGCGTATGCGAGGAGTTCATGCTTCGCGCAGGTAAGCTCGGGAAGATCTTCTGCAACCCGCCAGAAACGGCTTGTCCCCAGAAGCACTGGCAGCCGACTATTGATCCGGAGGCCGCCAAGGTGATCATGGACGAGATGATTGCCGAGAACAAGGTGGAGATGTTCTTCCATTCCTGGGGCGTCGACGTGATTCAGGACGGGGATGCGGTGAAGGGCGTCGTGTTCGAGTCAAAGCAGGGCCGCCAGGCGATTCTCGCGAATCAGGTTGTTGACTGCACTGGCGATGCCGACATGCTCTTTCTCGCGGGTGGCGACTACAGTCAGGTGACTTGCCCCATTTCGACGGTGTTCCGCTGGGCTAACATGGATACGATCAATCCGCCGCAGGGCGCCAAGTCTAACTTCCCGCGGCACGGCAACGAGGGAAATCCCGATGCGCGGTGGGGCGGGGCTGGCATGATCACCGGCAACGGGCTCTCGGTGCGCGACCTCTCCGCAGCAGAGGTTGAGCAGCGCCGGCTCAACTGGAAACAGGTCATGAAGATGCGCTCTACGCCTGGCTGGGAGAACGTCTACACGTCGAATTCTGCTTCGCAGATCGGCGCGCGCCAGTCGCGGCTTATCGCGGCGGAATACGTCATGGGCCGCAAGGAGATCGTCGAGGAGAACGATAAGTTCTCCGATTGCATCGGCTGGTGCGGCGCAGACGGTCCCCACGGGGCGTTCCGCGTGTCCTATAGGCAGATACTGCCGAAGAAGGTGGAGAACCTGCTCTGCGGCGGGCGTTGCCTCGGGAAGGGCGACTCGATCGACACCTTCCGCCTCATCGCGCCGTGCTTCATGACTGGCCAGGCCGCTGGCATAACGGCTGGGCTTGCGGTGCAGAAGGGCGTTACGCCGCGCTCGCTCGCCTATTCAGATATTGCAAAGGCCCTCGACGCGCAAAACGTCTATCACGAATAGATAACTGTGTAGAACGTGTAGAACATGTAGAAAGTCTGCATGATCTACATGTTCTGCATGGCTGCAACTGGTCTAAGTTGGGGTGATTACAAAGAAAAGGGGCGTCCGCATTGCGGGCGCCTCTCCTCTTTTTTGACCTTGAAAAAATTCTTAGGCCTCGGGTTTGGTCTTCTTGAGACCAAGGCCGCGGCTTCCTTCCTTCCATTCCCCGCGCTTCTGGAGGAGGTCTACGCGCTCGAAACGCTTCAGGACGTTGCGCTTCGAGACGATCTTGCCGGAACCCTTAAGAGATGCATGCTGGCTCATTTTCTGCTATTCCTTTCGATTGCGGGAAAGTATATCATTTCTCGGCGGCGGTTTCAACCGCCTTTTGGGGCTCTGCGGCTTTTTCCGGTTCGGCCGCCTTTTCGGGCTCAGCAGCCTTCTCGGGCTCAGCTGCCGGGGCCGGCTCGGCCTTCGGCTCTTCAGGCGGCGGAAGCAGGTACTTGTAGTCATCGGTCGTCTTTATCTCAGCCTTGCGGAGCAGCCCGATGAGGAATTCAGAGACCTGCGAGCGTTCGGCGCGGTCCTTGAGGAACTTCACGACCTCGGCTTCTTCCGGCACCTTCTGGGCCTCTCCAACCTTGACGAGGATGTGGCTCGCCTTGACCGACTCCGGCTCGGCGGGCGTCTCGCCCTTGGCCTCGACGGCCGGCTTCTTCTCGGTCACGAGGATGAGGTGGTAGCCGAACTTCGTCTTGACTATGTCCGAGATCTTGCCGACGGGCAGCTCAAACGCCGCCTTGTCGAATTCGGGAACCATCTGGCCGTGGGTGAAGAGCCCGAGATCGCCGCCCCTGGACCCAGACGGGCAGTCGGAATTCGCCTTCGCGAGCTCCGCGAACTTGGCGGACTTCTCGGCGTCAGGCGTCGCGTCGATCGTGGCCTTGAGTTCCTTGATCTTCTTCTCGGCGTCGGCGTCGGAGAGCATCTTGGCGTTGTTCTCCTTGATGCCGTCGATGATCTTCTTCGCCTCGGCGGAGTAGTCGGTCTTGTTCTTGGACGAGATCTCGCCCTCGATCATCTTCTCGATCAGCGCCTGGCTCTTGAGCTGCTGGAGCACATAGTCCTTGGGGAAGGGCATCTTCTCAGCGAACTCCTCGATCGTCTTGGGCGCGTCGGGGCGACCCTCGAATCTCTTGAGCGTCTTTTCGTTGTACGCCTTGAAATCGTCGTCGCTGACCTTGTAGCCGAGCTCCGTCGCCTTGACGGCGATGACGCTGTCCATGATGAAGCCCTGCGCCACCTGGGCGGCGATCATGCGCTTCTGGTAGGCGAGCTGCTCGGCGGGGATGTTGGCGCCGTCCTTGGCAATGGCCGCATCCACCATCTTGGCAACTTCGCCGCGAGTGAGGTTCTTGTCGCCGATGGACACCACCACCTCGTTCGGGTCTTCGGCGGGCGCGGCTGCCACGTCGGCTGCCACGTCAGGGGCGACGTCAGTTGTTTCGTTCTTCGAGCATCCGGCGACAAGCGCCGCGGCGACAAGCGCCGTGCCTGCTATCTTAATCTTGGCCATCTTGTTTTCCTGTTCCTTCTTCGTTGTTGGAAATCATCCTTAGGACTGTCCGCCTCGCTTCCGGGGCAGAATCCAGGTGGAATGCATAGAATACACCAATTGCCCTCGCCGCGTCTAGTAGAATCTGCATATTTTTTTCAGATTTTGGGTCGTCTATGCAGCGGGCGACCTCCTGAGAAATCGGCATTTGCCGCTCACCGCGCAGGGAAAAAGAGCCCGCCTCGGCCTCGACCTCCGGCGAAAGTCCCGAAAGCGAGAGGATTTCGAGCTCAAACCCGAGAAGAGTGGCGACGAGTCGGCGCGGCGAATCCGCCGCGCCAGCGCACAACGAGTCGAGCGCATCCGCGAGAGTGGTGTGCCACGATTCCGATTCGTCTCCATGTGGTGCGAGCGCCTCGACCTGTGCGCGCATGTACTCCGCGAGGACGAGGGCGCGATAGTTTGAGCGCAGCTTTTCCCTCGTCAAGAGTGGGGAACATTCGCGCAGGGCGTGGAGTTCGCCCTTTGCGCGGGAGTAGTAGACGATTTCGCACGTGTAGTTGAGGTCGTATTGCCCGAGGAACGCGCTCTTCGGCCGCACTGCGCCTTTGACTACTGTCGTGACTGGGCCGTCTGGAGTGATCCAGCGTACGATGTGGCTCGTCCTGGACCACGGCCTTATGTCGAGGCAGATTGCCTCGGTCTTCGTAGTTTCTCCGGCCATTTTAGATTGCCGTCCCGATGAGCTTGTGGTCTTTTGACTCGACTATGCGAACTCGGACGAGCGACTTTCGCGGCCGATGTGCGTGCGGACACGAGCACCAGAGGTATTCGGAAGTCCATCCGGAACAGGTGTCCTCGTCTTCCACGACTATTTCCGTAGTCTTGCCTATGAAGCACTTTGCAAATGCAGTGCGCTTCTTGTCTGCTATCGTGGCCAGTTCCTTCGCCCTGGCCTTGCGGATCTCGGGCGGGATGGCACCATGCATTGACGCGGCGGCAGTTCCTGGTCGCTCCGAATATGGGAAGACGTGTACGCGCGAGAATGGGTCGCGCTCGAGCATGCCCCTCGTCGCCATGAAGTCGAGGTCGCTTTCGCTTGGAAATCCTGCCATGAGGTCGCACCCGATGCCAGCGTCGGGCACTTGCCTGCGTATCGCCCGAACGAGTTCGTCGATGTCTTTCGTGGTGTAGGGCCGTTTCATTGCGACGAGAATCCTGTTTGCCGCGGACTGCACCGGAATGTGCATGAAGCGGCAGACGTTCTGCTTGCCGGCCATGACCGCTACCACGTCCATAGCGACCTCGGACGGTTCAAGGGAGCCGAGCCGGATGCGGCAGTCGGGCGAAAGGGCGGCGAGCGCGTCCATGAGTTCTGGAAGCCGCTTGCCTCCAGCGGCGTAGAGTGAGAGGTTGCAGCCAGTCACGACGATTTCGTGGTAGCCTGCGTCTATGAAGCGCTTTGCCTTGTCGAGAACGGCGTCAAAATCCACGGAAGACGACTTGCCCCTGAACTTCGGTACTATGCAGAAGGTGCATTTCCCGGAGCAGCCGTCTTGCACTTTGAGGTAGGCGCGGGCCGTTCGCGTGGGGATGGGAGCGTCGCCTGGCGTGTTTTTAAGAGTGAAATGTGGATGGGGAGCGACAATTTTCGACGTGTGAGCGGCGGCAAGGCAGCCCTCGATCAGAAGTCGCTTGTTCGGATACTTCTTTCTTATGTGCGCGATGAGTTGCTCGCAGTCGCGCTGTGCGCGCCGCGTCACAGAGCATCCACGTACTACTATGACGTCGGCGTCGGAATGGTTGCTTGTAAGTTTCCACCCGCCAGCGAGATACTCGGCCTCCTGGTCAAGCGCCTCCGCGCGGTTCAACCTGCAGCCGAACGTCTCGAAGCAAACTTTCATGGTGGAAATTATACCATATTTCGCTGGCTGACGAGTCTTGGCGTAAGCCGAGAAATCACGATATGATATAATATCAGCACATGACACATAAACGCGAATGAAGTTTCATATCCATACATACGGTTGTCAGATGAACGTGCGCGACTCGGAAGCCGTCGAGTCGATGCTCGTGGCGGCGGGGCACGAGAAGGCCGTCGGCGAGGAAGACGCAGAACTCGTCATCGTCAACAGCTGTACTGTCAGGCAGAAGGCCGAGGAAAAGGCCGTCGGCAAGGCGGGCAACCTGATTGCCGCGAAGAAGATCACTGGGCTTATGGGCTGTGCCGTGAAGCGCCTTGGTGAAGACGTGTTCAAGAAGCTTCCGAAGCTCGACTTCGCCGTTGGGCCGCGCGCGATCGGACTCATTCCGAAGATTGTCGCAGACGGGCGGTTCCCGCGGCTCGAGCTTGGCGAGGACATGATGTCCGAGGCGCTTGCCGCGCACGTGAACGGTGGCTTCCAGGCGTTCGTAACGGTGCTCGTTGGGTGCGACAACCGCTGCAGCTACTGCATCGTTCCAGACGTGCGTGGTCACGAGTATTCTCGCCCTGCGCGGGAAATAGTCGCTGAAGTTCGCGCGCTTGCCGCGCATGGCGTGCGAGAAGTGTGCCTTTTGGGGCAGAGCGTCCTGCGTTATGGCAAGAGGAACGCGGCGTGGGACGAGCGCGATGCGCCGAGTCCAGGTGGCTACACAGAGGCGTTCCCCCGACTTCTTGAGGCAATCGCCGCAATTCCGGGGATTGTGCGCATTCGCTTCACTTCGGCGCATCCGAAGGGTTGCACCGACGAGCTCCTGCGCGCCTATCGCGAGTTCCCGCAGGTCTGCCGCCATCTGCATCTTCCCGTTCAGTCCGGTTCAGACCGCGTCCTCGCGGAGATGGGGCGCCACTACACGCGCGAGGAGTATCTGGCCGCAGTCAGGAAGCTGCGCGACTTTGACCCCGAGTTCGCCATCACGACAGATGTCATCGTAGGGTACCCCGGCGAAAGCGCGGCGGATTTCGAGGAGACGCGTTCGCTTATGGAAGAGGCCGGCTTCGACAACTCATTCGTGTTCAAGTATTCGCCGCGCCCTGGTACGCGCTCTGCCGCGCTTCCCGACGACGTGCCGACGGCCGAGAAGGAGCGGCGCGACCAGGTTCTTCTCGCGGACCAGGAAAAGCGCGGCCAGATGCGAAACGACGCGCTTGTCGGCACTGTGCGTGAAGTGCTCGTCGAAGGGCCGTCAAAACGCAACAAGTCGCGCTGGTCTGGGCGCGACAGCGGCAACAGGATTGTGGTATGGGACGATCCGGGAGGTGTCTCTGCGAAAGCGGGCGACATTGTCCGCGTGGCGATAACCGAGGCGCATCCGCAGATTCTGCTAGGCAAGATATGCTGACATTGGGCCTTCACTTCGGTTAAATGCATGCGGCGGCCCACGGGTAATTTATGGTAAAATATAAGGCGAAAGGGAAAGACATGACACAGAAACAGGTTCTAAAGGCGTTCAAGGACCCAGGCGCACTTCTCGAAGGGCATTTCGAGCTCAGGTCCAAGCTGCATTCCAATCGCTACTTCCAGTGCGCGAACGTGCTTAGGTTCCCGCGTATCGCGGAGAAGCTCTGCCGCGCAGTGACGCGCGAAGCGGTCAAGTCGGGGAAGCTCGGCAAGAAGATTGACGGAGTGATCTCGCCCGCAGTCGGCGGAATCCTCGTTGGACACGAAGTCGCTCGCGAACTCAACGTGAAGTGCATCTTTGCCGAGAAGGTGCAGGGCAAGGGCGTTGACGCGACAGGCAAGCCCAACACTGTCCTCGCTCTCCGCCGCTTCTCGATCAAGAAGGGCGAGCGCTATGTCGTCGCAGAGGATGTCGTGACGAAGGGTGGGCGCGTCCAGGAGACGATTGATCTCGTGAAGGCGGCGGGCGGCAAGGTTGCCGGCGTCGTTCTGCTCGTTGACCGTTCTGGCGGCAAGGTGAAGTTTGGCCGCATCCCGATGTTCTCGCTCATGCAGATGACACCCGAGACTTGGACGGCCGCAGAGTGCCCGATGTGCAAGGCGGGAACTAAGCCCGTCCACCCTGGATCGTGAAAGTTTGAAGTTGGTAGGGGCGGCACTCCGTGCCGACCGCAAGTTGAAAGTTGGGCTGCATGTTCGATTCGGTTGAAGACTGCCTTGAGGCGCTGAAGCGCGGCGAAATCGTCCTTGTGACGGACGACGCAGACCGCGAGAACGAGGGCGACTGCATCTGTGCGGCAGAGTTCGCGACGTGCGAGAACGTCAACTTCATGGCAACGTTCGCGCGCGGGCTGATCTGCATGCCGATGAGCAGGGCGTGGTGCCGCAAGCTTGACCTTCCGCAGATGGTGGTGCAGAATACCGACAACCACCAGACCGCGTTCACCGTTTCGATTGACGCAACTTCGACGACGACAGGCATTTCCGCCGCGGAGCGCTCGATGACGGCGCTTGCCTGCGTCAGCGACGGCGTGAAGCCGTCTGACTTCAGGCGCCCAGGTCATATGTTTCCTCTAGAGGCGCGCGAGG
This sequence comes from Kiritimatiellia bacterium, assembly GCA_017547265.1. Next base: position 8,792 of record JAFYQC010000131.1, read on the forward strand.
GCGGCGTACTGAAGAGGGCCGGCCACACCGAGGCGACGGTCGACCTCTGCCGCCTTGCGGGACTCAAGGAAGTCGGGCTCTGCTGCGAGATAATGAAGGACGACGGAACGATGGCGCGTCTTGACGACGTCGCCGCGTTTGCGAAACGCCACGGCCTCAAGATGATGACGATAGCCGACCTCATCGCCTATCGACGCAAGGTCGACAAGCTCGTCGAGAAAGTCGAGGAAGTTGATCTCCCGACCGACCACGGACATTTTCGACTCAGCATGTACAAGAGCCGAATCACTGGGCTTGAGCATCTTGCGCTCGTGAAGGGTAAGGTAGACGACGGCGCGCCTGTTCTCGTGCGCGTCCACTCCGAGTGCTTCACCGGCGACGTCCTCGGTTCAGAGCGCTGCGACTGCGGGCCGCAGCTTCACACCGCGATGGAGATGGTGGAGCGCGAGGG
>JAFYQC010000132.1 GCA_017547265.1 Kiritimatiellia bacterium
CCGAAATCGTACTCGCCCGCCTTTGCGTCAGGCGCGGCGGTAATCGTCGCAAAGTGGAGCCCCGCGGCCTTCGAGTTGTAGACGGCGCGGTCTGCCTTGAACTTGTATTCGAGCGACTTTATGCTGGTATTGTAGCGGACAGGCAGGAGAGTGCCGCGGCGAATCGTCACGCCAGGTGCCTCACCGCCGATCTCCGGATATTCGTCCGACACAAAGACAGACCTGCTCTCGCCGCGCCAGACCGTCACGCTCATGACGTCTCCCCTTGTCACAACACCCGCACAGCACATTGCGAAAGCCAACGCCACCCGGCTCAGTCTGCTCATTACGATCTCCTTTTCCTATCCGTTGTATTTTGGACTTTGCTTTATACTAGTATTATAGCATAAACAGACGCCGCGCGCCTAAATTACGGCGCGCGGCGGGAGAATCAGAGGTCATCTTCGCCGGGGCGATTCCCACCTGGGGCGGGCGACGGCGGAAGCACGGGCGGCGTGAGAAGCTGTGCCGTCTCGACAAGCCGGATAAACTCGGCGCGATATCCCTCGAGGTCTTCGCCCTTCGCATGGCGCGCACGGTCAAGAATCCTGTCGAAGGACGCATCTCCCTTGAACTTCGAGTCGGACATAATCAGCGCGAACTCTGCAACCGCGGACGCGAAGCGGAAGTCTTCCGACGGCGTCTTCGGAGTGATCTGGGCTTCGGCGACAGGAATCTCCTTGAGCATGCTCGTGTCGCCGTCCGGCTTCTTCCAGCGGAGCTTCACGGTGCAGACCTCGCCACGACCGGACTCAGTGCGCTTCTGGTACTTGAGCGGATCGACGTCCGCGACCTTCTCGTCGGAACCCGCGGGAACGATCTCGTAGAACGCCGTCATCGTGTGGCCGGAGCCGATTTCGCCCGCGTCCTTCTTGTCGTCGTTGAAGTCCTTCGCTGCAAGGCGGCGGCTCTCGTAGCCGAGCAGACGATAGCCCTTCACCTCCGCAGGGTTGAACTCGAGCTGGAGCTTAACATCCTTCGCAACGGTGAAGAGCGTTCCGCCGAACTCGTTCATCATCACCTTCTTCGCCTCAAGCACCGAGTCGAGATAGGCGTAGTTTCCGTTGCCAGCGTTCGCGAGCTTCTTCATGGTCGCGTCCTGGTAATTGCCGCGGCCAACGCCAAGCACCGTGAGGAAGACGCCGCTCTCGCGCTTCGTGGCGATGAACTCCTCAAGCAACTTCGGGTCGGAGATTCCCACATTGAAGTCGCCGTCAGTGATCAGGATGACGCGGTTGTTAGCGTTCTTGTCGAAGTTCTTCTTCGCTTCCTCGTAGGCGAGCTGTATGCCGCCAGCGCCGTATGTGCAGCCGCCGCACCTGAGCCCATCGACAACGGCGCGTATCCTGTCCTTCTCACTTCCAGGCGTCGAGGCAAGGCGCACCGTGGTGCCGTCTGCGTATGTGACGATTGCAACGCGGTCTTCGGGGCGAAGCTTGCTGACGAGCATCTTGAGCCCCGCCTTCATCATATCGAAGCCGCCGTTCCCGCCCATAGAACCGGAGACATCGATCAGGAATGTCAGGTTGCACGGCGGCAGCTTCTCGACAGGAACTTCACGCGCCTGCACGCCGACCCTGAGAAGCTTGTGCGTCGGTGCCCACGGGCAGACGCTCATCTCGCACGCGACGGCAATCGGATCGTCGCCCTTCGGCTGCGGGTAGCGGTACTTGAAGTAGTTGACGAACTCCTCGAGCCGCACGGAACCCTTCGGAGGTTGGCTCTTCCACTCAGTCAGATACCGGCGCATAGTCGTGTAGCTCGAAGTATCAACATCGAGTCCGAATGTCGACAGCGGCTCGCTCGTGGGATCGCGGTATTCGTTCTCCTTGATTTCCGCATAGCGCTCGGTGCCTGCGGGCTGTTGTTCCGCCAGTCTCTCAGAAGAAAAGCGCCGCAAGCGTTCGGTCGAAGCAATCTCGCGGGCAAGGTCGCATTGAGCATCAACGCGCGACTTCGACCCAATGGAGCGAGGCGAACGCGAGGCGGTCATAGCCTTCATCTTCACGGGCGACCTTATGGTCATGGACGAATCCGACGACGCAGGTGCAACGGCAAGCGATGGAGAGGGCGGCGGAATCGCTGACTCCGCCGGTATTGGCGCTTCCTTGCGTTGCTCAGCGACAAGATCTTTCGCAAAGTCTATTTCCGCATCAGGTTCGGATACGCGCTCATAAGACGTATCCGCCACAATGGGTTCATCCACCGGCCCCGCCATGCGAATCACCACCCCCTGCTCTTGCTGATCATGCGTGAGCACGACGACACCAAGTCCAAGCAAGATGACAAAGCAAGCGGCAAGTCCGCAAACTCTGCGCCACGAGACATGCACGATGCGAGGAATCTCCTTGTTGACGAGCGGAATGAAATCTCCGCCAGAGACAAGGAACTCGCGCTCGTATTCAGCGACGACTCCGTCAGCCGAAAGACTGGTAGTGGCGTCTCGGCGAGGCGTCCCTACCAATGTCGCCAACTCTTCGCCATCAATCGTATCGACGAGCCAGCTGCGCTCGACAAAACTCCGCGCGGCGGTGCACGCGTTCCAGAGCTGATAGACGCGCTCCCCTTCAAGCAATTCGCGTGACGACGCGGGAACTGTGAACGGAGAGACGGGGACGATGAAGAACCCGGCCGAGCCGCGATCCTGCGCGACTAGCGCGACGAACGGACGCGCCATGTCCGCAAAGATCCTTATTTCGCCAACCTTGACAGGCGAGTCGAATTCCGCGTTGCCGCGCGGCGCTTCGCCCGCGAATGACGGACGCTTCCCGCCCGCCTTGTAGAGATTCCATTCCTGCTCGAATGTCTTGTTCATCGTGCACCTCCTGTCCGCTCGCGCAGCGATTTGGGTGCCGACGACTCGCAGGCCTTGAGAAGCAGACGGCCGAAGAGCGGACTATCCGCGCCCTCCATCGTCCTCGCTTCTTTCCTGAATTCGTCCATCGTCTTCTCCCTCATCGCGTACGCCCGCGACTTTCCTACGCCTAGGCCCTCGAGGAGCGCCGCATCCGTCAGCGGTATGTCCTGGGCCGTCGCATACAAAAGGGCCGCGACATGTGACTTTTCCACTTTTATCTTGAGGGAGATTCTTTCGAGAAGCGCGTCGATATCGCGGCGCATTGGCTCGAGGTCGAGGAGCTCGGCGGGGTCTTTCTGTGAATATAGTTCGAGCGCGGCGATTTCGGCTGGGCCTGCGCTTTCCCATTCGATGTGGCGGTAGCCGTCGGGGCCCTTAACCTTGCGCGGACGCCAACCCTTGATAGAGGCGATCCAGTCAAGGACGATATCGTGGACGCGTCCTGCGCCTGAGCCGAAGAGAGTGCCGCAGACGAAGTTAGAGAGTTTCAGCCCCTCGGCCTTGATGCGGTAGGCGAAGTAGGACTTGAGCGGCTTCTTTTTGTCGCGCGAGCCCTTTAGCTTGAAGTAGGCGTCGAAAACGGCGACTGGATCGTCTGCCCCCGCCTCTTCACGCGAAATGCCGCGCTTTGAGAGGGTGGCATACATCGCGGACTCAACCTGGCGGCGCAGTGCGGCGGCATGTTCGGCGGGACATCCGCCCACCGAGCAGATGTCGAACCAGTCCTGCCACGCCTCGTCTCCGGCGTAGCGGTCGGGCGTCAAAGTGTTATCGTTCATCGGTACCTCCAACCCCTAAAGGGACGCCACCATGAACTTTTCCACATCTTTCCACCACTCTCCAACTCCAACTTCCCCAAACCTCTCTGCGTACTCTGCGCCTCTGCGTCTCACCCCTGCTAGGGCATCCGCTTCGCGGACTCGCGCTTCGCGCTCGGGGGATACGCGTTAAAAATTCTGATAAAGAAGATATCAATTCCACTCTCCAACTCCAACTCTAAACTCCAACTACTGACTCCTGCGTACTGACCCCTGACCCCTAATACACTCCTTCTCAATCCAAGCCATCAGGAAATCGACGATGCGCGACTGTCGCGCGGGCGGGATGGGCGTTCCCTTCGGAACTTTCCACCACTTCTCCATGCAGCCGCGGCAACAGCAGGCGCAGGCGTGCTGGGCGAGGAATACGGGGTGGCCTCGCATCGGCGTTTGCCTGCCGTCGTTTGGCGGTGTCGGAGGAGCGAGACGAGTGCGGATGAAGTCCTCGCAATGGCGGCGGATCGTCTCCATGCCCTTCTCGGCGATGTACTGCCGGTCCTCGGCGGAGAGATGAAAGCGTGAGCGGAACTTCGACTTTGCGAGCCGCCTAAATGCCTTCTCCCTTCCCGCCTGAGTCGTCATAAGGGCATCAATCCGCCAATCAGACGACGACCTTTCTCGACTGCTCAAGCGCCTGCGCCAATTGGTCGGGGCAGGAAGTTCCGTTGCGGCACTGGATGCCCTTCAAGAGCGAGATCACTTCCTCGACCTTGCGGCCGACGACGAGCTTTGCGACGCCCTGCGTGTTTCCTGGGCATCCGCCCACGAACTCGCACTTCGTCACAACGCCGTTCTCAACCTCATAGTTTATCGCCCTCGAACATGTTCCAGTAGTCTTGAATGTTGTCATTTGTTTCTCCTTTTTATTGCCACTGACGGGACATCCGAGACGGACGGGACAACCGGGACAACCAGGACCTCCGGGACTTGGTTACCATGGCCGTCACGCCCGCCAGCAACCGGGACCTCCGGGACTTGGCTGTCGCGGTTGGCGCGCCCGCCAGCAAACGAGACCTCCGTGACAAACGAGACCTCCGGGGCTTGCCCGTCTCGGTTGTCTCGGTTGTCCTGGTTGTCCCGTCTGTCTCGTCTGTCCCGTCTGTCCCGTCTGTCCCGGTTGTCTCGTCTGTCCCGTCTGTCTCGTCATTTCCAGCCCTTTCGCTTCTTGATGCTCCAGACCGCCTGATCGACCTTGCGCTTGATCTCGGCGGCTCTAGCCTCAAGCTCCATCACATCTGCGGCGGCGTCGAGCCGAGAATACACGCCCTTGTCCCATTCTTCGCCACGAGCGGCGGTGCGAGCGGCGTGCATCCGCTCGCGAACCCCGCCATGCCTCTTGAAGTCTTCCTCCTGCGCGGCAATCATCTTGTCGAGCATATAACGCGTCTGATGGCAGATAGTGAGCATTAGATTCGCCACCGTTTCCGCCGGACGCGTCTCGAAGAACTTCTGCCAATCTGGCCAGTCAGAATGCGCCTTGGAATAGTCGCGCGCGGCAATGCGCCGCTCGTCGTCGGACGGCCACTCCGCGGATCCATGCGACTTGAGCCAGTCGAGATAGTCCTCGATTAGCTCGTCAAGCGTGGCGCGGGCGACATTGGTGAGCTTGATTTCCGTTTCCTTGCTCGTGCCGCTCGCCGCGCTGCCCTCGGCGATGTTCTGCTTGCAACTACGAGCGGCTTGCGTCATCTGGTCAACGGTACGATCACCGTGAGCTGAAAGGAATCGGCGGCAAAACACGACAGTGCCCTGGTAAATCACTTCGCTCTTGCGATAGACAATGAGCTTCTTATAGCCGCCATGCGGCAAAACAATCTTTGGAATATCAGCCATCATTTAGATTATACCAAATCCCTATTGAACGGAGCCGTGGCCGCGGGGCATGTTCTCGCCGAGGAGCGCGAGTTTGGGGTCGCTTGCTTCGTAGCCCTGAATCCAGCCGTTCTCGAAGCCGAAATCGGAAGCCGCCTCAACGACGGACTCGTATTCATCCTTCGTGACGGGGCGGTCGAAAGGCGGTGTCTCAAGACCCTTGTAGGCAGGCGTATACTGCGCCATAACGGAAACGGCAACTTCATTCGATACTTCGGTCGCAAGCCATGCGAGATTCTCAATCGCCTCGTCAGCATGCCCCGGCAGCACAAGGATGCGAACTATGAGTCGTTTTTTACTCCACGCCCATTTGACCGCAGCGCGCGACGCCTCGACATAGTTAGGCGCTGCACTCGCCGCGATCGCCGTCTCGTTGCGCGAATAGCGAAGGTCGAAAAGCGCCCAGTCGCAAAGATCGCTGTATTCCTCAAGCGTCTCGACTCGCTCGTAGCCCGACGAGTTCCAGACGAACGAAAGCCGTATTCCCTCGGCAATCAAAGGCGCGACCGCCTCGCGAATAAAGGGCAAGTAAGGCGTAGGCGATACGAGGTTCCAGTTGGCGCATTTGTCCTTTACTGCAAGCTCGCGGAAAATCGCAGTAAGCTCTGGAATCGTCTTGTCCTCTCCGCCGCCCTTCCAGCTCCATGGCGAATTCTGGCAGTAGAGGCACTTCATCGTGCAGCGCGAGAAGAAGACGCAGCCGGAACCACCGCCCTCAACAAGCGGCGGCTCCTCGCCGAAGTGCGGCCCCCAGCGAAAGACGCGCGGCACATCTGCCGCGCCGCACCAGCCGCGAACGCCGCCCGGCGAGAACCGTCCTACGGCGCACCGCCTCGGGCAAAGCTCGCAAACGCCGAGGGGCATACGGCTCGTCAGAGCGGCTCCACGGTCATCGTGAGGTTGTCCTGCCCGACGACCTTGACATCGACGCCTGCGGCGATTGGCGCGGAGGCGATTGCCGTCCACTCTGCATCGCCGATCATCACGCGGCCAGTCTTCGGCGGCGCGATTTCCGCAGTCACCTGGCCAGTGCGGCCAACGGCCGACTTGTCGAGGTCAACGGAAGAACGCTCGACCGAGCCAGAGAATATCTTCTTGAGGACGCGGCGAAGGACGGCGAGATAAAGGATCGTGAAAGCCGAGAATGCGGCAAGCTGCCAGGTCAGCGTGAACGCATCGCCAAGCGCGAACCTGAGAAGACCGACCGTCGCGGCGGAAAGCCCGAAGAAGAAGATGACGAACCCCGGGAGCAGAAGCTCCGCAAGCATCAGGAACGCACCGACATAAAGCCAAAGCCATGCACAACTTGTCATTTTACTGCCTCCCTTATGTCGCTGACGACTGCGCCTGGAAGAGACGCAAGAACATCGTTCAGCTTCTTGTCGTTAAGAATATCGCTTCGAGAAACGCGCTTCGCGGGACGCGGCGGCGGCTCGTCGGGAGCCGTGGCCGCA
>JAFYQC010000133.1 GCA_017547265.1 Kiritimatiellia bacterium
CGCGCGACCGAGCCGAGCGGAGCGAGTGCCGAGGGGTCAGAGTTGGAGTTTGGAGTTTAGAGTTGGAGGGTGGTGGGGTGTTCCCCAAAATTTTTAGAAACTCCGATGGCTGACAAAAGACCTTCGCTAACGCTTCGGTTCACGCTCCGCATCATATAGCCGCGCCTAGGTCTCTTCTCATCATGTGTATTTTTAGCTGCCTTCGGCAGAGGAGGTCTGGAGGACACTTCCTCCAGCTCAAAACAGAACTTCTACATGTCAATGGGTTGAAATGCGCGAAGCTTAAGGCGAAGCGGTAGCGGAGCCTCTCTTGCCAACCATCGGAGTTAAATTTTTTGGACAACCCCTAACCCTAAACTCCAACTTCCCAAAACTCGCTGCCCCTCTGCTACTCTGCGCCTCTCGGCTCTCGCTCCGCTCGGCTTGGTCGCGTCCCTATGGGTTGCGACCACCCACAAGGGGCGGTTACGCGTCTCTGCGTTAAAAAAATTCATAAAAGATCTCCACCACCGCTCTCCAACTCCAACTCTGAACTCCAACTATACTCCTGTTCTTTGTGGCTGATATTGCTTTAGCGAGGTTGCATTAATCGGTTAAAATTTGATAAAATATACACATTCAAATGAAAGTGCTATTCCTGTTCATCGACGGCGTCGGGATACGCGATGCTGCTACGGACAACCCTGTCAATCCAGAGGTCTGTCCTGCCCTGTGCCGTCTTATCACGAAACATGGAAAGCCAATCGACGCACGCCTTGGAATCGACGGTCCGCCGCAAAGCGCCACTGGTCAGGCGACGATGTTCACAGGCGTTAACTGCGCCTCTGCAATGGGAAAGCACTGCGAAGGGTTCCCAGGTCCGAATCTCCGCAAAATCGTGGAGGCCGATAACCTTTTCAAGCAGCTGCGTGACAGGGGAAAAGAAGTGTGCTTTTCAGACGCCTATCTCGTCGACTCCGCGGAAGAGCTTGCAGCGCGTCGCTTCAAGTCGGTGACTACCGTTATGGCGCTTACAACTCCAGAGACGATAAGGACAGTCGACGATCTCCAGAACGGCCAGGCCGTCATGCAGGACCTGACGCGCGAGACGATTCAGGATCGCTGGCCCGACATCGCGGTGATTCCGCCGCAGCGCGCGGCCGAGCATCTCGCGTCAATTGCGCGCAAGTTTGACTTTACTCTCTTCGAGTTTTTCCAGTCAGACGTCGCCGGCCACTCTATGGACTACGCGCGCGCGTGTGCGGCGCTCAGGACGTACGACAGGTTCCTCGCCTCGATCATAAGGTTCACCGAGGCGATGGGAGTGACGCTTGTAATGACTTCAGACCACGGCAACATCGAGAACATTTCGGAAAGGGGACACACCCTGAATCCAGTTCCGTTCGTCGCCTTCGGTCCGAAGGAGGAATTTCTGCGGGAGCGCGTCTCGTCGCTCGTTGACGTGACGCCGGCGCTGCTCGCTGCTTTCGACACATAAAAACCAAAACCAAAAAAGCAAAGGAGAAAAACCATGGCATGTTCATGCGGCAAGGCAAAGTGCAAGTGCGGATCGGAGTTCTGGGCCCCGATTATGGCGCTCGCCGAAATTGAAAGCGGACTCGGCGCAAAGAACGACGTCGTTGCTGTTGCGTGGGAGCGCGAGGATGGCAAGGTTTATCGCTACGACCTTGAGATACCGAAGCGCCTGAGCCCCGAGGCGACAAAATTCGTCTCGCATGTCGTCGACCGCATCGCGAAGTTCATCGTGTGGGCCGCGGGCGGCTGGAAGCTCTATCTCGCCGGTCCCGACGCTGTTGTCCAGCCCGTCGCGAAGGCGTACACGAAGAAGGGCTCGCGCAAGTTCGACTACGAGTTCTTCTCCGACCTCTACGGGCGTCCCGTCGAGACGGTCGTTCTTCCGCTCAAGAAGATGCCCGTGCAGAAAGAGACGCTCACGAAGGTGAAGACCGTCGCCGACGGTTGCCGTATCGGTTTCGACCTCGGCGCGAGCGACTTCAAGATCTCGGCGCTCAACAAGGGCAAGGTCGTGTTCTCCAAGGAGTTCCCGTGGGATCCGCGGAACAACGCCGACCCCGAGTACCACTACTCGAAGCTCACCGAGGGCCTCAAGGCGGCCGCCGCGACTCTTCCGCGCGTCGACGCGATCGGCGGTTCCACGGCCGGCACACTCGTCGGCAAGAAGATGGGCGTCGCCTCGCTCTTCCGCGCCATCAAGGAGAAGAACCCGTCCAAGTATCCGATTGCGCAGGACATGTTCTTCCGCGTCGAGAAGGATTGGGGCGTTCCTTTCGAGATCTACAACGACGGCGACGTCTCGGCTCTCGCCGGTATGATCACGATGGGCAAGAAGGGCATCCTCGGCGTCGCGATGGGTTCCTCCGAGGCCGTCGGCTTCATCGACAAGTCGGGCGCGCTCACGGGCCGCATCACCGAGCTCGCGTTCGCCCCTGTCGACTTCAACCCCAAGGCGCCCGCGGACGAGTGGTCTGGTGACGCCGGTGTCGGCTCGATGGCGTTCTCTCAGCAGGCCGTCAACTGGCTCGCCGAGAAGTACGGCTTCAAGTTCCCGAAGACGATGAAGCTCCCCGAGCGTCTCAAGGTCGTGCAGGCCGCGATGGAGAAGGGCGATTCCAAGGCGCTCAAGGTCTACGTGCAGATCGGCCGCTTCCTCGCGCACGCGATTCCGTGGTACAAGGAGTTCTACGACTACTCGAGCATGATGCTGCTCGGCCGCGTTACGTCCGGTCTTGGCGGCGATGTCATCCTCGAGACCGCACGCGCGATGCTGAAGGACATCTACCCGGCGACTGCCGAGGAGATCGAGCTCATCGTTCCCGACGAGCACTTCCGCCGTCTCGGCCAGTCTGTCGCGGCCGCGCAGATTCCCGTCATCAAGAAGCGCTGAAAGGTCTTTGAGAAATGACTGACGAACAGAAGAAGGTTCTCGAGGCGTCCGGCATCACTGACGCGACCGACGTGTCGCGCTATGGTTCCGGCCACATCAACGAGACGTACAAGGTCGAGACGGCGTCGGGCGTGCGCTACATCCTGCAGCGTGTCAACACGACGATCTTCGACGTCGATCTCCTCAAGACGAACGTCGTTCGCGTGACGGAGTTCCTGAAGTCCAAGGGAGTGAAGTCGCTCGAGGTCGTCGGATATGACAACCCGTGGCGAATCTACAAGTTCCTCGAGGGCTATACGTCGCGTGACGTCGTCTCCGAGCCGCACCAGGCGTACG
>JAFYQC010000134.1 GCA_017547265.1 Kiritimatiellia bacterium
ATCGTATCGGGGAGGTGGTGTCCGTCGGGGATGAACATCACGCTCGCACGGTCTTCGACAAGAGCCGTGAAGACGATGTTGTCGTGGCGGTTCACGTGGTTTGGAATGCCGTTCCCGAGGTGGGTGAACGCCTTCGCTCCCACCGCAAGGCAGGGCTCGAGCTGAGCGGGACTCGTCGCCATCTGGTGCCCGAGCGAGACAGTTACGCCCTGCGCAGACACGGCGCGGACGAAATCCGGCATTCCCGGTATTTCCGCCGCGACGTTGACCATCCTGACTAGCCCCTCCGCCGCGTCCTGGAAGCGTCCGAAGAGCGCGAGATCGGGCTGGCGCACCCACTCGACGGGATGCGTTCCAACCGCCCCTGGCTCTGGAGATATGAACGGTCCTTCAAGGAAAAACCCGAGGATCGCCCGTTCGCACTCAGGATAGCGCTTCCGAGCGGCGACGACCGTGCGGATGTTTTCGATCAGCATTTCGGGGTCGCCGGTGACGAGCGTGGGGAGGAAAGCCGCCGTGCCGTCGGCGGCAAGGCGATCCACGACGGACTTGACCGCCTCGACGGTGAGACCTGGCGCGTTGAAGTCAACGCCCGCATAGCCGTTCACCTGAAGATCGACCCACTCGTGTTTCATGCGATGTATTTTATCACAATAATGTCGACGCACTCAATTACAATTTCAAGGCATTACCATTGCATTTGCCAATCATGCGAGGATATGGTACAATTAACGCCATGAAGTCAAGAAATGTACTGATTGTCGTGTCGCCATCTTCGCAGTCCCGGATGAACGGCATCGTGCAGTATGCGAGCGAACGGAACTGGACTCTGACGCTTGAAAGCGAACCGTCGCTACCGCCGCGCGGCTGGCGCGGGGACGGCGCAATCGTGACGCTGCGCGATTCGCCGCAGTCCGCCGCTTTCGTGCGCGAACTTCACGTAGCTGGCATTCCGGTCGTAAACGTCACAGGCCAAGGCGTCGAAAAGGGTCTTCCGACGGTATGTGGAGACGACACCGCGATCGGCACACTTGCCGCAGAACATTTTGCCGAGCGCCGATTCACCCACGTCGCCTGGTTCTCGTCCAAATGGGGCAAGGTGCAAAAGACCCGTTATGCGTCCTTCGTCAAGAGATGGCGGCAACTTTCGCCAAATGCCAAAGTGCCTTTGCGGTTCGTACGGTCGGAATGCAGGGCTGCGGCGTCGATGTCCAACTGGCGTGAACTTTCGGACTGGCTGGGCGACGGACTCGCGGCAGCCGAAAAGCCGCTCGGCGTCTTTGCCTATTCCGACTACGACGCGGGGCGCGTCGCGGCGGTCTGCCGGGAACGCGCGCTTTCGGTGCCGGACGAAGTCGCGATCCTCGGGGTGGACAACAACCCCATGATCTGTTTGAACCAGCCCGTGCCCATTTCATCCGTGAATCACAGCCTGGAGCGCATCGGACGCGAAGGCGCCGCCCTGCTCGAACGACTGATGAACGGCAAGCGCGCACCCGCCGAACCGATTCGCATCCCACCGGACGGCATAACGGTGAGGCGCTCGACCGACATCGTGGCAGCAGAAAACCCTGTCCTGCGCGCGGCAATGGCCTTCATCGCCGACAATCTTGCGGAACCCATAGGGGCTCCGCAGATCGCGGAGGCAATTGGCGTCGCTCGTCTGCGACTAGACAGGCTCTTCGCGAAGGAGATCGGACTTTCCGTCGGACACGAGATCGCACGGCAGCGACTCGTAAAGGCGAAGCTCCTGCTCGGCGGAACGCACCTTCCGCTATCCGAAATCGCCCGACGAACCGGCTACTGCAATGCTCCCTATCTCGCCAACGTCTTCCGCCGCGAGACGGGCCAGACGCCGGGCGAATGGCGGGATAGTAGAAACCAGTAGACTACAAACCTTCCTCTGGCTTCGCCGACAACCTGTCGAAGAACGCATCTACTTCTGCGCGATCGGGCGGAGAGTCTGGGAAGATCGCCGTTCCGACAACGATAAACACGATTGTCGCAACCGCTGTAATCGGGAATATCCAGACCATCTCGCGGAGGTACGCAAGCGACGGGGCGGATCCGGCGATGAACACGGCGAGGCCCGTCGCAATTCCGCCGACGAGCGCCACCATGCCGGAACGCCTCGAAAAGCGGCGCACGAAGATACCGCAGAGCATAGGTATCGCAATCGGCGGCAAAAACACGCCAAACACCTTGTTGGAAAGGTTGAAGAGATCGTCGGCCCCCTGTGCGTACTGCATCACGAACGTGAGCGCAACAACAAGCCCGCCGACAAGAACCGTCGCCACGCGCGCCGCGACCATCCGGGCTTTCGCCGACGGCGTCTTTGCGAACTTGAGGTAGAGTTCGTTGACCATGACGGCGGCCGCCGCGTTGAAGTTGCCGGCGAGGGAACTCATCGTCGCGGAGAACATCGCGGCGATGACCATGCCGATCATGCCGACCGGCAGCACTTCGCGGCAGAGTATCGCATAGACGCCGTTCATCTCAGACTCAGGGATGCCTGGCAGGAACACGCGGGCGGCCATCGCAGGGAAGAAGAATACAGGCGGCCCGACGAAGAGAAGCGCCGCGACGAGATACGCCATCTTCTTCGCGTCCTTTTCGCTCTTCGTCGAGTAGTAGCGCTGGACGAGCGACCAGTTGGTGGAGAGCGTCGAGCCGACGCAACAGAAGAACACGAGCATGTAGACCCACGTGTATTTTCCGGCGGTAAAGTCGAAGAAGCCGTCGGGGACTTTTTCAAGGAATACTGAAAAACCGTGCAAGAGGCCGCTTCCCCCGTCGAGCGCGGCGAGTCTGCCGAGGCAGAGCGCGGGCAGCGCGAACACGACGGCGAGAATCACGCAAAACTGCAGAAAGTCGCAGACGAGCGTCGCCTTCAATCCGCCGAGAAACGTATAGAGAACGATGATGAGGCCCGATATGCAGATAGACCAGAAGAGCGGGAAGCCCATCCCGACGCCAACCACGGTGCCGATGGCAAGCAGCTTCAGGGCGTTGTCGAGAAGCTGCATCGGGAGTCCCAGCACGGCAAGCGTCCTGCACATTCCAGGCGTGTAGCGCTCGGCGATGTAGTCGATGGGGCTGCCCTTCGCTGCCCTGCGCCATCTCACGGCGAGGAACCAGGCGCCGAGCAGCACGGCCGGCACGGAAAGCCAGCTCACCGTCACCGGCACCCAGCCGAACTTGTAGGCAAGAGCCGAGTACATCACGAACGCCAGCGCCGAAAAGCTGTTCATGTAGAAGCTGACGCCAGAAAGCCACCAGGGGATGCTCTTGTCGTTCCCGAAGAACTGGTCGGACGACTTGGAACGGCGGCTATAGTAGATGCCCACGCCGACCATCGCAGCGAAAAACACGGCGATGACGGCGTAATCTGCGACGGCGAGCGACTTGTTCATGCTTGTACGTTCCTTAGTTTTCCCAATTTCGGCCGTAGTTGCGACAATGCGTCGGCAGAACGCATCATCATCGAACTGACGCGTGAATTATAGCACATTCAGCTATCAGCCTTCTATTGCAATTAGGCGTCCGAAGCATTATATACCCCAATCAATTCCGTTTAGCACAAATGTAAAGCGTGGCAAAGTGCGCAGTCACGCCGAAACCCGATTGGTTCGCGGTTCTCAGGCAGTGCTGGCATCACCATGTAGATGATTGTGTCTATCGAACACCTGGCAGCCGTCATGCGCTTCTCCAGCTTGTCGATCCTCTGGTCACGCATATCCCAGCACGGCGGCGCAAGGAATATTATTCCATATTGACTAAAACAAATATTCCCTTTTAGGAATAGGCAGCAAAGAATATCACAGCGATTCAACAATCCTCAGAATCGCCGCCGTCGCAACGCGAGGAGAAATCCCAAGCCAGTTGATCCGTGCGGATGCAATCTTTCGCATATAACGCGCTGAACCAAACGTTCGCCCAAGCGACGCGATCATTTCGCGCTTATCCGCTATCGGGCAACGACTACTTGCATAGACAAGCGTCGACACATACTGTCGCACCACTTTCAATCTCACCCGCGAAGACAGATAATACATGTCAAAGATGTCCTTCGGGCGATTGGACAACGCGCCATGCCGCAGCAAGCTCGCAAGTTTCTCGACAAACATCTGCTCGTTTGAATTCGCCTGTAGTTCCGCCTTTTCCGGCGCTGTAACGACATCAAAGCCGTATTCTACCTGAACCATTTCATCATGCGTATGTACGCCGATATCGATTTTTGTCCTGAGAGGGTGCTTTAACGAATCATCCTTGACCGAGACATAAACCCGCTTGCCTCGGTAGTCCTCATGCTTCAAATCGGTTATATCACCGACAATTCCTATTTCAAGTTCTGGAATGACGCGGTTCAGCCCGCGCACAAAGCGCTCAATCGACCGAATGCTGATCGAGTGGTGGACAAAATCTATGTCCATGTCCATAGTTGCGCGACGGATGTCACCTGTGATGCTGCTCATCACAACACCACCCTTTATTGCGCTTTTCAACTTGAAACCACTCCGGTGCATCGCCAGAAGCACCGCATCATGCGCAACTTTCGCCTGCGCAGGAAGTGCCCTGTAGCCAGCAGCCCGCAACTCGGCAATCTGCTCCTTCAATGTCTTCATTAGAAGACCTCCTCGTCAATTATGCGTTCTATCCGATCCCGCTTTGGAAACCGCTCAAGATACTCAACGATCTTCGATGGCACAATCTCGTCCGAGCGCTTGCGAAAAGCCAATATGACCTCCTTGTACAAATCAGGCGGCAGACTGCACTTCATTCGAGCCGTCTCGATGACAAGACGTTCAAGGTCGTACGTCCTGATATGCTCGCCATTGAAAGTTCGGACAACCATCCCAACCTTCAGTATCTCCGCCGAAATATAATACTGCCGAATCCTCTCGTCCTGAATTCGGCGGGCGTTTCGGGCTGTCAGGAAGTCATAGGTCTCAGGAACGACATCCGTCAAGTCGTAATAGTAATACGCTGTTCCCAACGTAACGACGGATTCTGGATAACGGCACTGAAGAACCTCAATCTCGGATTCCGAACCGCTGTCTGAATAAACACCCGGAATCATTTTGAAAAGACGCCCGTCCGCTATCGCCTTGTCAATCTGATACGGCGATCCAAAACGCTCCAAGCATGCCTTATATCCCATCAATGCCATTTTACCAACCGAATGATGTTTTGACATTTTTTCATCTGTTTGCTCTAATTGTATCATACTGCGTCGCACCTCGTCAACCAGCAACTGAATATGAATATGTACATGTTGTCATAATGCATCTCTACGCTTGCCCGGGTGGACAACGACGCAGCGCAGCATGCAAAGTGCGGCATGAGCATTTCAAGTGTCATTCTCAACATGCGGAGCATGGGGAGAACGGCGGTGCGCGAACTCGACTTTCTCTTCGCCCATCCGAAATGGCGTGGCCGCCCTCATGAAGTCCTTGTACCGGCCAAGGGCGTTTTCGCAGGCGAGTCTACCGCAAGGTCGCTATCAGCCGCGCGGCTCGTCAACATGGCGCAGGCGTTTATCGCCAAAAACCTCTCAGGCAAGCTTTCCCCCGCCGACGTTGCCGCGCACCTCGGATGCTCGCGCAAACTTGCGGAGCTGCGCTTTTCGCAGATTTGCGGCACGACGCTCCACAAGGCGATAGAGAACGCGCGACTGGAAGAAGTCAGGCGTCGGCTCACTGGCGGCGAGCGCGTGAACGACATCGTGAAGGAAATGCACTTCACCTCCGCGAATCAGCTCTATAGAATCTACAAGCGGCACTTCGGCAGCACCATCCGCCAAACCCAAACTTCCTGACAGCGCGGCAATTTCGCACATTCACGCCCGAAACCCGATTGGATTGCGGTTCTCCGGCATAGGCGTGTTGGGATGGAACAAACTTCAATCGCACCCTTTTCATTGTTTCATAAAAAGTGTAAATCACCCTTGTTTTCATTTTGGAGAAACTATGAAATTGACGGTTCCTCCCTGGGCCTTTTAAATAGCAGGGCGCGGGAAGGAGTAGGAGGTAGGAAGACACTTTCTTTCTTATGAAAAAATTTTCTGCCACGACCGCAAAAACCCCTCCGCGCACCCTTCGCGCCATATAGCGCCAATTTCCCTTGATTTTCCGTCCCCCACTTTGTCCCCCACCTTGTCCCCCACCTGTTTGATGTAAAATGGCGCAAATGTTTGTAAAGGCCAACAACGTCGATTTGCCGAAAACCCTTGATTTTATTGGGTGAAAATGGGGTAAAAATTGGTCGGGGCGAGAGGATTTGAACCTCCGACATTCTGCTCCCAAAGCAGACGCACTACCAGGCTGTGCAACGCCCCGTGTCGAAAAGACGGGGGATATTATACCAAAAAATCAGCGTAAGTGGAGGATGCGCTGGTTGGCACTGCCGCGGAACTGGAGCGAGATGTCCTTCTGGGCCTCGATAAAAGGCCCGTCGACAAGCACGTCGATTAGCGACAGGAACTCGTCCGTAACCTCCGTGCGCCAATGCGACGGCGATTTTAGCTCCGTTTCGAGGATGCACCCGGTGTAGACCCAGATCGTCTTCGAAAGCCCGAACCTGTCGCGCACGCGGCGGAGGAAAGGAACGAGCGCGCGCTGGTTCTCCGGCTCCATCGGCTCTCCGCCGAGAAGCGTGAGCCCGTCGATGAATGCGGGTTCCAGCGCGACGAGAAGCTCGCTTTCGGTCTTCTCGGTGAACGGCTGCCCGTAGGAAAAGTCCCACGCCTCCTCGTTGAAGCAGCCCTTGCAGCAGTGCGTACATCCGGAAACGAAGAGGGAGACTCTCACTCCCTCTCCGTTTGCGATGTCGCAGGTTCTTATGGACGCGTAGTTCACGAGACGTGCAGGACGCGTTCCTTGATTTCCTGCGTACGGCCCTGGTTCCAGAACTGGGAGCCGATGTAGCCACAGGTGCGGCGCGCGACGTTGAGCTTGGACTCGTCGGTGTTGCCGCACTTCGGGCACTTCCACACGAGCTTGCCGCTCTCGTCCTTGACGATCTCGATCTCGCCGTCGAAGCCGCACACCTGGCAGTAGTCGCTCTTGGTGTTGAGCTCGGCGTACATGATGTTCTCGTAGATGAACTTCATGATCGAGAGAACCGCCTTCAGGTTGTTCTGCATGTTCGGCACCTCGACGTAGGAGATCGCGCCTCCGGGCGAGAGCTTCTGGAACTTCGCCTCGAGCGCGAGCTTGTCGAACGCCTCGATCTTCTCGGTCACATGCACGTGGTAGGAGTTCGTGATGTAGTTCTTGTCCGTGACGCCCTTCACGACGCCGAAGCGCTTCTGCAGGCACTTCGCGAACTTGTAGGTCGTCGACTCGAGCGGGGTCCCGTAGAGAGAGTAGTCGATGTCCTCGGCCTTTTTCCACTTCGCGGTGTACTCGTTAAGCTTCTCCATGACCTCGAGGCCGAACTTCTCGCCTTCCGGCTCGGTGAGCTTCTTGCCGATCATCGCGAAGACGCACTCCCAGAGCCCGGCGTACCCAAGCGAGATCGTCGAGTAACCACCGTAGAGGAGCTTGTCGATCTTCTCGCCCTTGTCGAGACGCGCGAGGGCGCCGTACTGCCAGAGGATCGGCGCCGCGTCGGAAGGCGTGCCTTTCAGACGCTCGTGGCGGCAGCGGAGAGCGCGGTGGCAGAGCTCGCAGCGCTCCTCGAAGATGTCCCAGAACTTCTTCATGTCGCCATGCGCGGAAAGCGCGATGTCGACGAGGTTGATCGTGACGACGCCCTGGTTGAAGCGGCCGTAGTACTTGGGCTTGCCGGGTTCGTAGTTCTTCGCACGCGCCACGTTGCCGTAGCCGTCGCCCGAACGGTCGGGCGTGAGGAAGGAGCGGCAGCCCATGCAGGTGTACGTGTCGCCATGGCCGACGGTCTCGCCCTTAGAGAGCTTGTACTCGCGCATCTTCTTCTCGCTGATGTAGTCGGGAACCATGCGCTTCGCCGTGCACTTCGCCGCGAGCTCGGTCAGGTACCAGTAGGGCGACTTCTCGGTGACGTTCTGCTCCTCGAGGACGTAGATGAGCTTCGGGAACGCGGGAGTGATGTAGACGCCCTGCTCGTTCTTTACGCCCTTGATGCGCTCGTTCAGAACTTCCTCGATGATCATCGCGAGGTCTGCGCGCTCGCGGTCGTTCCTCGCCTCGCCGAGGTACATGTAGACGGTGACAAACGGTGCCTGGCCGTTGGTCGTCATGAGCGTGACAACCTGGTACTGGATCGTCTGCACGCCCTTCTGGATCTCCTTGCGGACGCGCATCTCGACGATCTTGTCGAAGTCGGCCTTCGACATCTTGACGCCGGCGAGCTCGCACTCGCCCTTCACCTCGTCCTGGATCGACTTGCGCGAAATGTCGACGAAGGGCGCGAGG
>JAFYQC010000135.1 GCA_017547265.1 Kiritimatiellia bacterium
AGGCCGGGCCTGTTGACCATCGGCTCTGCGATTTCGCGCGAGAGCCTGTCGCCGCCCACGACAACCGAGAGACGAAGCCTCTCCGCGCCGACTTTCAGGAAGTCGGCGAAGGTGATCTTCGCTGCCCGGGAGAGCGTGGATGGCGACGAGCGTTTCATCTTCCGCGTTAGTTCTTTGCAGATGCCGCGCGCTGCTTGCGAACGGCGCCCTTGCGCGCCTTGACGCGCATCCTGAGAAGCTGGCGTTCCGCGCGTGCTGCAGCGGCGTCGATAACGCCCTTCCCGCTCTCGGAGAACTCCTTAGCGCCGACGGCAACCTCGCCGAGACGGTTCGCGACGACTTCAGCCATGTACATGTGCTTCTTGACGTCGACGTCGATTACAATGGCGACCTTCGTCACCTTTGGAAATTTCTCTTTAAGCTTCGCCATGCGCGCTTCGGCGTATTCCTTGAGCGACTCGATCTTGACGTCGCTGTGCCTCATCGTGACTTCTATGCTCATGTTTTGTCTCCTTTCCTTTGGTTTCACAAATTGACTACGACTTACATCCTGAACCCGTCTCCCAGGTACCTCGCCTTGACTTCGGGATCGTTCACAAGCTCTGACGTGCGGCCTTCCTTGAGAAGCCGCCCGTTGTAGACCATGTACGCACGGTCGACGACCGACAGGGTCTCGCGCACGTTGTGGTCGGTAATTATTATGCCGAGGCCCTTCTTCGCGAGACGCCTCACGATGTCCTGGATCTCGTTGACGCTCAAGGGGTCGACGCCCGCGAACGGCTCGTCGAGCATGAGGATCGCCGGGTTCCTGACGAGGGCGCGCGCGATCTCGAGCTTGCGGCGCTCGCCGCCGGAGAGAGTGTAGGCGGGCTGCTTCGCGACCTTCATGAGGTCGAACGGCGTGAGAAGTTCCTCGGCCCTCGCCCTGCGGTCCTTCCGCGACATTGGCAAGGTCTCGAGAATCGCCATCACGTTCTCCCACACCGTGAGCTTGCGGAAGATCGACGCCTCCTGCGCAAGATAGCCAAGACCTTTTCGCGCACGCATGAACACGGGAAGGCGCGTTATGTCCTCGCCGCGGAACACAACCTTGCCCGCATCCGGCTTGACAAGCCCGACGACCATGTAGAACGTCGTCGTCTTGCCAGCACCGTTGGGACCGAGAAGCCCCACGATCTCGCCGCAAGAGCAATCGACGTCCATGCCGTTCACAACGGTACGGTCGCCGTACACCTTTACGAGACCAGACGCACGCAGATCCGGCACGACCGTCTTGGCCGTGGCCTCCGCCGCCATCTCGCTCATGGCCTTTGTCACCAAATCATCCATTAGTTCACCGCCTACCTCATAAAACCGTCAATGCCACCTGACACGCCGCCCTCGATCGTCAGGGTGGAGCCCTCCACCTCGACCTGTTCAGAGTCGAGCCAGAAGGTGATCGTCCTGCCCTCGATCTCGTTGCGGCGATGCCCGCCATCCACAAGCTTCGCGGGAGAATCTGGAGCGCCGTACATCGTAACGCGCCCCAGCGGCTTCACATACGCCGCGCGCGGACAGCTGCCGTAGCGCGTCCCGTTCGTCACCGTAACGGAACCGTCGGCCACGATGCGCCTGAGCGAGTTGGTGCCGTCGAGAAACGCGTAAAGACTGTCAGCCCCGAGCGTATACTCGGAATCTGCCACGCTTACCGCGCCTTCGAACAGAACAACGCCGTCCTTGCGGTCGTAGTCGGTACGCTCTGCGGTCACCTCGGCGTCTCGCCGCGCAACCTTGCCGTCCTCTCCCATTATCGCCTTCGTATCGAACTTCTGATCCTTGACCCTTATTTTCGTATTCGCGTATATTGTAACGAATTCTTCCTCGAAAGAAAAGTAGATTCCGTCGCCTTCAACTTCGTTGTCGAGGTAGAACGCCTTGACATGGCCCTGCACCCAACCGGACTTCGTCGTCCTGTCTATGACGCAGTTGTCCGCCTCCACGCGGGCTTCCACGACGCCATTCGTGGAGAACTGCGACACGACGACCTCGGTGCCCCACACCATTCCGACATCGAGAAAGGCCTGCGCCTTCTTCGCGGTGATAGACGCCTTCACCGACCCGTCAGGATGGCGCTCGATGGGAAGCGTGACGTCCGTCGCTGGCTCGTCGATACGCGCGACGCAAGAAGTGTAGGCCACCTGAAGGCGCTCGGCCTCGCGCGACAGTATCTCGCGCTTCGCGAGCCAGTCTTCCGACTTGAACGCGAACGCGGCGAGCGGCGCCATCACGAGTGCTATCAGGAACTTCCTCAAACCGCTAAACTCCAATCGACGCTTACGCGCCCTTCACGACCTTGTGGATGGCGAGGAGCGTCTTCCACAGCTTCTCGACCTCGGAAAACTTGATTGCGTTCGCGGCGTCGGACTTCGCGACCTTCGGGTTCACGTGCGTCTCCATGAAGACGCCGTCAACGCCAGTCGCAACCGCGGCGCGAGCGAGCGCCGGCGCGTACTTGCCGTCGCCGCCAGAACCTGTGCCAAGTCCGCCTGGGCGCTGCACGGAGTGCGTCGCGTCCATCACGACGGGATAGCCGAGCTCGCGCATCACGAGAAGCGAGCGCATGTCGGCGACGAGATTGTGGTAGCCAAAGCTGGCGCCGCGCTCGCAGAGGACGATGCGCTTGTTGCCGGTCGACTCGATCTTGCGGATCACCTGCGACATGTCCTCGGGAGCCATGAACTGCCCCTTCTTGACGTTGACGACAGCGCCTGTCTCGCCAGCAGCTACGACGAGGTCTGTCTGCCGTGCGAGGAACGCGGGGATCTGCAGCACGTCGCAAACCTCTGCAACGACCTTGCACTGCCACGGCTCGTGGACGTCGGTGAGAACCGGAACGTCGAACTTCGCGCGGATCTCGGAAAGTATCTCAAGCCCCTTGTCTATGCCGGGGCCGCGGTAGGAATCTACGCTCGTGCGGTTCGCCTTGTCGAAGCTCGCCTTGAAGACGTAGCCGACCTTGAGCTTTCGCGCAAGAGACGAAAGCCGACGTGCGAGATCAAGCGCCATTTCGCGCGACTCTATGACGCACGGTCCCGCGATGAATACGAGCCCGCCGTCACCGAACGCAACACCCTTGTCGACCGCAATTTTCTTCATGCCGAATATTATACCAAAAATCGGCACTAAAAATCACGGCAAACGACAACGTTTGAGCGCGACTTAAGACCCCTCGCCGCTGCGGCCTTTCGCAGCCGCGCGAACGGCGAAGACGACAAGGATAACCGCGAGCGTCAGCAGGAATCCCGTTGCGCCGCCCTTCACCCAGTCTATCCTCTCGCCGGCAAAGCTCTTCCAGAGAAGAGTTCCAAGCGCGATGGAAGAAACGCCCATCATGAAGACCATCGGCACAGCCGTCATCCAGCACGGCTTGCGGTTCTTGACGAACCAAAGCGTCGCCGCAAGGAGCGTGAGCGCCGCAAGAAGCTGGTTCGCGGAAGCGAAGATCGTCCAGAGCTGCTTCGAGGTCTCGGTCGCGCCGAGAAGAAGCCCAGCCGCGAGAAGGACGACGATCAGCGTTCCGAAATACATGTTGTACGCAACGCCCTTCGCCTTGCTCTTCCCTGGAATCGAGCTGACGAGCTCCTGCCAGCTGAAGCGCGCGAGGCGCGTGCCGGCATCGACCGTCGTCATCAGGAACGCGGAGACGGAAAGGAGCATGAACGACTCGGCTATGCGCTTCCCGGTCTCGGCCGAAAGCCCTATCGTCGTGAAGAACTTGACGCAGAAGCCCGCAATCGTGGAGGCGAACATCTGGACGGGCTCCATGCCCTGTATCGCAGTGACGTAGTCCTTCTGCGACGCATACGTTCCCGCGACGCCGATGAGCGCGATTGTCGCAAGGACGCCCTCGAGGAGCATGCCGCCGTAGGCAATCGGGCGGATGCCGCGCTCGTTGTCGAGCTGCTTTGCACTCGTGCCGGACGCGACAAGCGCATGGAAGCCAGAGCACGCGCCGCAGGCGACAGTGACGAAGAGGAACGGGAAGAGAAGATCGGTCGCGCCGCTCCTGCCAACTGCGGAAAAGCCCGCGAACGCGTCGGTCGTAAGCATCGGATGCGCAACGAAGACGCCGATGAAGCCGAGGCCCATCATCGCGTAGAGGAGATAGGCGTTCAGGTAGTCGCGCGGCTGGAGGAGGATCCACACTGGGCAAGTCGACGCGAAGAAGCAATAGACGAGGAGGACGATCGTCCAGATCATGCGGACCGACTCAGGCGCAAAGCCCCACTTGGTAAGGTCGAGCGGATAGAGGTTGCCAATCCACACGAAAGCGAACATGAGCGGCACGAAGAAGAGCGAAGACCAGAGGACCGACATCTTCCACTTGTTCACGCAGAGCCCGAAGAGTATTGCCTCGCCGATGAAGAGAAGAGAGGCCGTCGCAATCGCGGGGTCCGCGACGAAGGTGCCGGCGATCTGGCGCGTGAACTCCGACACGACGAGGACGAGAGCCGACCAGCTGAAGAGCAGGAAGAGCATCTTGCCTGGGCGACCGAGAATCGTCCCGATGACGGAGCCGATCGACTCGCCGCCATGCCTCACGGAGAGGAAGAGCGAGATCATGTCGTGCGCCGCGCCTATGAAAATGCAGCCGAGGACGATCCACAAGACGACGGAAGCCCAGCCGAACTCCGCAGCGAGGACAGGACCGACAATGGGCCCTGCGCCAGCTATCGCGGCGAAGTGGTGGCCGAAGAGAACCGTCGGGTGGGCGGGAATGAAGTCGACGCCGTCTTTCTTCGTGTGGGCGGGAGTCGGGATCGACGGGTCAACCCCGAGCTTGCGCTCTATTAGCTTCGCGTAGATGAAGTACCCTGCGAGAAACGCAGCCGAAGCGATTAGAAGAAGTACGGCACCATTCATTTTACAGCCCCCTTGTTGCAAATGCGTAGGCATTGCGGAACATCTTCATCCAAGGGCCTGCCACCTTGAATGAACCGTCGTTGTAGCTAAGCTGGCATGCGCGGAAGGCGCGCTCGGGGTGCGGCATCATGATAGTCGCGCGACCGTCGGTGCTTGTGAACGCCGTCTGCCCGCCGTAGGAACCGTTCGGGTTGTACGGATAGCGCATCGTCGCCTGGCCGCGGCCATCGACGAAGTGCGCAGCGCAGATCGACGGCGTGAAGCCATCCGTCCAAACGCGGCCCTCGCCGTGGGCGACGGGGATCGGGAGACGGGAACCTGCCATGCCCCTGAAGAAAATCGACGGTGACGGCTCGATCTCGATCGTGGATAGACGCGCCTCGAACTGCTCGGAGACGTTCTTGACGAACTTCGGCCACCCTTCCGCGCCTGGGATAAGGTCCTTGAGCTGCGAAAGCATCTGGCAGCCGTTGCACACGCCCAAGCTAAACGTGTCGGGACGGTGGAAGAATGTCTTGAACATCTCCCTGAGGCGATCATTGTAGAGAATCGACCGAGCCCAGCCGGAACCAGCGCCAAGGACGTCACCGTAGGAGAAGCCGCCGCATGCAACAAGTCCCTTGAAGTCTGCGAGATCGACCTTGCCCTCGATAAGATCGCTCATGTGAACGTCGACGCACTCGAAGCCGGCGAGCGCAAACGCAGCCGCCATCTCGATGTGACCATTGACGCCCTGCTCGCGGAGTATCGCCATGCGGGGCTGTAGGGTCAGACCTTTCTGACTGCAGTAGTTCGACGCAGCTTTAGCTGTGTCAACTACTGTGTCAGAGGGGTCTGACCCTTTATCCGGATCGAAGGTGAGCTTGTAGGTCAGCCCGGGATCCGCCTCGTCGAGGCCATTGTCGTATTCCTCGCGGGCCGACACAGGATTGTCGCGAAGCGCCTGCATGCGATACGTCGTCTCGCTCCACGCGCGGCGGATGAAAGTGAGGTCGGTCTTGAGCGCAAGACGCTCGCCGACAAACACCTCGAAAGTGCGAGAGGCACGCGTGACCGCGCCTGCGACCGACGCAGGAACGCGAGCCGCCTTGAACACGGCGAGAACGTCGGCGACGTTCTTTTCCGCGACCTGCAAGATTGCGCCAGGCTGCTCGTTGAAGAGCTGCTCGAGCGCATCGCCGTCGGGAAGCTTCGCGATGATGCCGCGTCCGCCTGTGATCGCCATTTCCGCGAGCGTAACCGCGATGCCGCCGTCAGAGCGGTCGTGGTAGGCAAGCGCCTTCTTCGCCTTGACGATCTTCTGCATCGCGTTGAAGAAACGCTTGAGGAGAACTGGATCGGCATCGGCGTGGGTGTTGCCAAGCTGTCCGTAAACCTGCGCGAGCGCAGTCGCGCCAAGAGGCGAAAAGCCCTTCGAAAGATCGACGTAGACGAGGAAGGTCGACTGCCCTTCTGGATCGGGCTTGAGATCGGGCGTCAGCGTGAGGCGGACGTCCTTCACAGGCGCGAAGGAGCTCACGACGAGCGAGAGCGGCGCGACCTGCTTTCTCGGCGTGCCGTCGGGATCGTTCCAGACGGTGTGCATCGAGCAGGAGTCCTTGCCGACAGGAATCGACACGCCCATCTTCGGGCAGAAGCTCAAGCCAACTTCCTTGACAGTATCGTAGAGAATAGCGTCTTCTCCCGGCTCGCCGCAGGGAGCCATCCAGTTCGCGGAAAGGCGGATCTGCGAAATGTCACCGACATCGGCGGCGGCGAGGTTCGTAATCGCCTCGGCAATCGCCATGCGGCCAGACGCGGGGCCGTCGAGAAGCGCAATCGGCGAACGCTCGCCAGTCGCCATCGACTGGCCTTCGTAAGTCTTGTAGCCCATCGTCGTGACGGCGCAGTCGGCGGCGGGAAGCTGGTAACGACCAACCATCTGGTCGCGCGCAACGCGTCCAGTGACCGTACGGTCGGTGATCGTGATGAGGAACGTCTTGTCCGCGACGGCAGGAAGATGGAGAACGCGCTTAAACGCGTCAAACGGCTTCACGCCCTCGAAGTTCGTGCCAGCGTGCTTCTTCGCGACGCGCTTCACCTTGCGGACCATGCGGGGTGGCTTGCCGAGCAGGACCTTGATGTCCATGTCGATCGGAGAGTCACCGAAGTGCGAGTCCTCGAGGACGAGCTGTCCGTCGCCAGTCGCAACGCCGATGAACGCAACAGGGCAGCGCTCGCGGCGGCAGAGTTCCTCGAAGAAAAACCGCGCCTCGGGGCGAAGCGCAAGAACATAGCGCTCCTGTGCCTCGCAGCACCAGATCTCCATCGGGTTCATCGACATCTCTTCGTTGTGAACCTCGCGGAGCTGGAACTTGCCTCCAGTCGCCTCGACGAGTTCGGGGCAGCCGTTCGAAAGACCGCCCGCGCCAATGTCATGGATCGACATTATCGGGTTGGCCTTGCCGAGATAGGAGCACGCATCGATCACGCCCTGGCAGCGACGCTGCATTTCGGCATTGCCACGCTGGACAGAGTTGAAGTCAAGTGCTTCGGAATTCGTGCCGGTCATCATCGAAGACGCCGCGCCGCCACCGAGGCCGATGCGCATCGCAGGGCCGCCGATCTGCACGATGAGCGCGCCGACCTTGACGTCCTTCTTCTGCACCTGGCTGTGGCGAATGACGCCCATGCCGCCAGCAAGCATGATCGGCTTATGGTAGCCGCGAAGCTCGCCCGCGATCTCGCCCTCATAAGTCCTGAAAAAGCCGCAGAGCTGCGGACGGCCGAATTCGTTGCCGAACGCCGCGCCGCCAATCGGCCCGTCGACCATGATCTGGAGAGGCGTCGCAAGGCGCGTCGGGAAGGACGCGAACTCGCGCTCCCAGGGCTGGGGGAAGCCGGGGATGCGGAGGTTGGAAACCATGAAGCCGCAAATGCCCGCGATAGTGCGCGAGCCCTGGCCCGTCGCCGCCTCGTCGCGGATTTCGCCGCCAACGCCGGTTGCGGCGCCGGGGAACGGCGAGATCGCCGTCGGGTGGTTGTGGGTCTCGACCTTCATCAACTGGTCGAGAGTGTCCTTCTTGAAACCGTACTCGTTCGTCTTTGGATCGATCGCGAAGATATCGGTCCTGAAGCCAGTTACGACGGCGGAGTTGTCCTTGTACGCGCTCAAGGTGTCCTGCGGACGCTTCTTGTGCGTGTTCTTGATCATCTCGAAAAGCGACTTCGGCTGCTTCTTGCCGTTGATGACGAACTCCGCGCCGAAAATCTTGTGGCGGCAGTGCTCGGAGTTGACCTGGCCGAACATCACGAGCTCGGTGTCGGTCGGGTTGCGCCCAGCAGCGGCAAAGCTCTTGGCGAGATACTCCATCTCGGGCTCGGAAATCGCAAGACCGATCTCGGCGTTCGCCTCGCGGATCGCCTCGACGCCCTTCGCCATCACGTCGTAGGTGCGGCCGGGCTTCGGATCGGCGACGTCGAAGAGGTCGGAAAGATCGTCGTAAACGCCCTCGGTCATCTTGTCGTAGAGCGCGGCAAGCCACTTGGCGCGAGAGAGAGACTTCTTGAAGTCCTCCTGGGTGATCGGCGACCAGGGATTGGCGAGCGAGACGTTGTAGCGAATTCCACGCTCAACGCGCTTGATCGACTTAAGACCGCAGTTGCGGAAGATATCGGTCGCCTTCGAGCTCCACGGGCTGATTGTGCCCTTGCGGGGCGTCACGTAAAAATCCGCGCCATCGCAGTTGCCGTCGGCGTTCAGGAGCGATGCCGCACGTTCGAGTTCTGTGACGTCGAATGCCTCGTCTGCAAGTTCAAGTGCGTAAACCCATTTCGCGTCAATGTTGAGAGGGCCAAGCGAGGGATCAATCTTTGCAACAGCTTCCTTTATCGCATCCAACCTGAAAGGTGAATACGCCTCCGAACCAAGCAGCAGAACCATTTTAAGAGCATCCTTTCGAAAATGGAGCCGGGGATCGGATTCGAACCGATGCGTCCTTGCGGATCCTGATTACAAATCAGGCGTAGTCAACCACTGTACCACCCCGGCGGAGTTGGTGGATATTATACCAAATTTCCAGGCGTCCATGTGACCGCAATTGCAACGGGAAGTTGTACAATCTCGTGGGTCAAATTGGAAAGGCAAGCTGTCGAGGTGGAGGAAGGAGGTTCTGAAGAAGAAGGACAGGGACCGAAAGCGGAGGGAAAAGCGAAGGAAGGCACGCCCCCATGG
>JAFYQC010000136.1 GCA_017547265.1 Kiritimatiellia bacterium
AACGCTACACGTCGTTCTGTAGAAATACTGCAACATTTCATTTAGCGAACGGCATGTAAGCGGAGATGCGTCCTTCTGGGGCGCATTTCTTCTTCGTGTATTCGCTAAGGCCTGTTGCAGGGCTTCTACAGAGTGCATGGGAGGGAATGCGCCCCTTTTCATGCATAAATGCGGTGTTTGCGATGGTTGTGCGCAGAATGAGATTTCGTCCGCGCCGTAATCTCACGCAGAGACGCGGAGACGCGGAGGTTTCTCGGGAGGGCGGCTGTCCACAGCCGCCAAAAATGGTAGGGCGGCGTGTCCCCACACCGCCGCGTGGTAGAGCGGTCACCCCGCGACAAAAGGAACGAATATGGCAAATGCAAAAATAGAATTCGCACGCCGCATCGTGGCGGTGATTACGGTTGTACTTGGCATCGCGCTGTCTGGCTTTGCCGAGACGGTGGAAAACGTGCGCGGCTCGCAACGTGAGAGCTCTAAACTCGTTGATATCTACTACGATCTCAACGACACGGGCGGTGGGACGTATTATGTTGAGGTAGAGGTTGTCGGCAGGACGAGCGATGTTGACGCATCTTCCTTTTCGGGTGATGTAGGTGAAGGCGTTTCGCCTGGACAGAACCGCCGTATCGTCTGGGACGCAGGTGCTGACTGGCCAGGAAACAAAGGCGACGTGAAGGCTGTCGTGACAGCGATCAAAGGAGGTAAGCCCAACAAGGTACAGCTCTGGGAGGGTGGTCCGTATTGGGCCGACAGAAACATCGGAGCAGACAACCCTTGGGATTATGGCCTCTATTTTTGGTGGGGCGATACCAAGGGGCATCGCCCATCGGGGACGACGTTTAATTTTACTTTCGGCTCGTCAAACTGCTCCACATCCGGAAAGAACCAAGATCAACTTCGCAGTGAAGGATGGATAACCTCAGACGATGTTCTTGCTCCAAGTCATGACGCGGCTCATGTAAAGTGGGGCGGTGGTTGGCGCATGCCGACGTATCAAGAGCTGAATACCCTCTGCTACAACAATTGTGACTGGGCGTGGACAACGACAAACGGCGTGAATGGTTATGTTGTCCGAGGCAGGGGCAACTATGCCTCCAACAGCATCTTTCTCCCCTGCGCTGGTTACGGCGATGGGACTTCGCTCGACAGTTCCGGTTCGTCCGGCGTCTACTGGTCGTCCGTCCCGTATTCGGGCAACAACCGCTCGACATACCTCTCCTTCTACTCGGGCGGTCGCATCACGTACAACTACTACTTCGGTGGCAATCTCCGCTACCTCGGGTGCTCTGTTCGTCCTGTTCAAAGTGGCACTTCTGGTTCTGCGACAGAGGCCGCAACCGACAACTCCGAGTGGTTCTTTGTGGACACCACGGACAAGCCGAAGCCGCCGACGCTTTCGGCGGAGTCGGCTGACTGGTCGTTAGGATCGATTACGCTTAGATGCGAAGATTCGGACACGAGCGGAGCGGCGCATGAATACACCCTCGAATACAAGAACGCGAGCGGGGTATGGGAAGAGGTCGACGGCGCAAAGAACAAGTTGGCAACCAAGGGGCAGGACGCGAACGGACAGGAAGTCTTGATTGCGAAGTTGACTGACAACACCTTTTGGTCTCGTCTCGGCGGTCTCCCGCCTGTTGAATATCGGGTTAAGGATGAGAATGGGCGAGTGTCAGAAGGATGCGTAACTAGAAATAGGTTTTTGTTATCGGTGGGATATTCTAAATTCTTAACAAAGAACACGCCAAAGCGAGGTCACTACAACGATGCAAGCGAAATTAAGAGCCTCTGTGTTAATCGTGGCGAATTTCTATCCGAAAATGCTCACTTCAGAAGCAATGCAGACGCGACAACGGAAAAGGTCAGAGGAGAGATGTCATATTTCGCCGCTCGAACGAAACCTGGTGACATTTTTGTGTTCTACATTGCTACGCATGGGGGAGGTTATGACAGCAAACACAATGCCTTGCTCGCAACCTATGACGGCGGGTATCAAGTTAGGGATTTATTGGATGATGTCCGCACATTTCCATCAAGCGTGGCCGTTATCAATATTATTATGTCTTGTCATTCCTTTGCGTTGACAGGTAGCGTCAATGCTAGTGAACGAATTAATCAATGGCTTGTTGTATGCGGATTTGGGCAGTGTCTTGGGAATGTTGCATGGGTCACATCGTGTGATGCACAACAGTCCTCGTATACATATCTTGATGAAGAGCATTCGAGGTTCGGGCAATCGTTCATTGTGAACGGGTTTGGCCAAGGATGCGCTGACATGAAGTTATACGGTACAGAATATGAGGGAGGTGACAAAGATGGATTTATCACAATAGGGGAACTTGGCAGATACTCTAAGGAGTTCTTCAAAGGTCTTTCGGAAGACATGCCTTCTTCAGTTCAATTGGAGAACGATGGGTTGATAGACCGCATAGTTTTGGGTAGACGAACTGGTGACGTCGCGTGGAGTTGTCCTGAAACGCCTTCAAGTATAAATGCATCGCAGGGTGACATGAAAATCGACATAAGCTGGTCTGTGGTAGGGAACGCCACAAGTTATCGTGTCTATCGCTATCCGCTTGATTTGCCCAGCGAATTTAAGTGGATTGGAATTAGCAGCGAGAGTCGGTATAAAGATGAGACGGCAACGCTCAAAAAGGAGTATGGATATCGAATCCGGGCTGTAAACCCAATTGGCGTGAGCGATCTTAGTTCTGTTGCGATAGGTACGCGTGGAACGTCAAAGTTCATTGAATTCCTTAATTCATTTTTTGGCATCACAACGGCATCTGCCGATGAGTATGATGCAATGGAGAAAACTACGGCAGCGAATGGGTGTAGGACTGTGGGCGAGTGCTATGAGCTGGGCATTGATCCAGAAGATCCGAACGACGACTTGAAGATTGCCGAGTTCAAGATGAAGGATGGGAAGCCGGTGATTACGCTCAACCACACGAAGGACGGTTCGGGCAATTCGTTTGAGGATCGGGTCAAGATTCTCGGCAAGGCAGAGTTGACCGACGCCGAATGGCAGGAGGTGCCGCCAGAGGGCAATCCCGCGCATCGTTTCTTCAAGGTCGGGGTTGAAATGCCGTAGGCGGACAGTGTGTAGGGGCAATAGAATCAGACGAATATGGTAAAATGCCAGCTGGTAAATCTTGATTGGCGAAAATGAATGGTCGGTGAAATGAACGAAACGGCAAAACGAGTAGTCTGGACG
Source organism: Kiritimatiellia bacterium (assembly GCA_017547265.1). The sequence goes on from JAFYQC010000136.1 coordinate 3,221, forward strand.
CTGGTGAGAATCGTGTCGGCGTTGGCAATCGGACATGTAGGATTCTTCTGCCTTACGTGGCTTTTGCCGTTGGTGATTGGCGTGGTGGCTTCCGAAATAGGTTGCCTCTGCCTCAGTGCGTTTGCGTTCTTCATGCTCAGGATTCGCCGCTGGCGTTTCTGGGTTGCCGTCGTGATTGGCGTTGTCCTTTGGGTTGCCACAATGAGGGTGCATGTATACACCGATCCTTTGTATAGTGATGTTTATGGATATACGCGTTATATCGGGCTGCCGTTGCCGGCGCATAGAGTTAATGAATGTTCGTCGGGATTCTCGGTAATGTTTGACGGCAAGCCTGGAAGGTCGGCGATAAACTTGCTTTTCTGGTGCTTCCTCGCCTACGCGCTTGTCGTTGCGCCGCGCATTGTGCGGTGGTTTCGGGAAGTATGGCGCAATCACAAGAAGTGTGTCGTCGCCTCCGCGGCAGTTTTGTTGGCGGCTATCGCGTTGGTAGTTGTCTACCGTCAGGAAATCGCCGTGAACTGGTATGCACCTCGGAACTGGCAGTCGCCGCACGGCTATAAGCGCCTGCGAGAGAATCTTTGGCCCGAGCGCACATGGTGGGAGAATGTGAAGAGCTATTTCTGATTTCTCCACCGAAAAAATTTTTTGCGATTTAAGATTAGATTTAAGATTCGTTTGGTATAATAGTTGCGAACTCGGCGACATGGACATGTACTAAACGCGCTAAAAGTTTAGCCGTGTTAACATAAGGATTCGGTGATGGCGGACTGGTTATATATCGGCTACTGCACTGTAATGGCGATGTTCGTTGTTGCGGCTGCATACGCCGCTGTCGTTGGTCTGCGGGCACTTCGCCGTCTGCCGCGCTCGCTTCTGCTGGGGTTTGCCACCGCCGCGATTGTCGCAACCCTTACCGCTCAGAAGACAAACAATGTGCCGCCAAACATGAATCAGCCACAGATGCAATCGGTGGGAGGTTCTTTTCAGACAGGATTGACAGGATTATCTGGGGCGTTGCCCCACATGCCCTCTTCTCTAAATCCTGTTAATCTTGTTAATCCTGTCCAAAACAACATCCCTGTCCAAACAACTAACGCAGACATTTCTCGCGGGTGGCGAGTGGAGAGCGTCACGACTAACGCGGCGGTTTCGTATGCGATGCCGACGAATGCAATGCGTGTCGGGAACTGGCACATCCACGGCGCTAGCTCATCCTTTGGGAACAATGTGGTTGATTTCGGCGTTTTGCGGACGAGCGGGACGCTCGTCCCTACCAATTGGTCGTTCCCTCTCGGCACGAATGATGAGGCGTTTTCGTCATTCTGGTATTTTATCGATGGTCGCCTCCGCCCGGCTCCGCGAGATGCCGCGCACGAAATCTGCGCTGTTGGCGTTCCAATGTCTGCCGTTCTAGGCCAAAGCCGGTTGTGGCGGCTTGATGGCGATGATGGCAGCCGCGTCCTAACATGGGAAAACTTCTTCCTCGGCGGCGACACAAACTGCCCCATCAACGCGCAGATCGTCCTTTCGCCCAACGGCGATTTCATCACACGCTCAAACGATGTCGAGACTGTCTGCCGCCGCATCAACCCCGACGATTGGGATGATGACGGAATCCATAACGAGCGAGACGCTAATCCCACTGTCTGCGACGGCGATTTCTTCGGTCCGTCGAATATCCTTCCTGCTGGTGCAAATACAAATGCCTATTACACCATTAGCGTCGTCGCTACCGGTCCTGACGCTCTTGTGACATTTACGGGCGACAAGCCCTGCAACTATCCCGATCCTCGCTTTGTGGCAAAATCTGGCGTCACTAACGAGGTAGTGATCCTGATTGGCAAGACATACGCAATCTCGTCTGACTGGCCATTTGCCGTAGTCGGCGTGTCAGATCCAGAAACAGAAGTCTGGCAGATGCGCGGCGCGGCGCACCAGACTTATGCTTGCCGCCCTGTGACAATCTC
>JAFYQC010000137.1 GCA_017547265.1 Kiritimatiellia bacterium
AACACTCAAACCCTCAAACCCTCAAACCCTTTCTCCCGATTCCTCTCCATCTCCGGCTGCACCGAGCACAACCTCAAGAACATCACCGCCCACTTTCCCGTTGGCGCGTTCACGGTCGTAACCGGCGTCTCTGGCTCTGGCAAGTCGACGCTCGTCGACGAGACGCTTAAGAGGGCGCTTCTCCAGAAGTTCTACCACGCGAAGGACATCCCCGGCAAGTTCAAGAAGCTCACGGGCTGGGAGAACTTCGACAAGGTCGTCGAGATCGATCAGTCGCCCATCGGCCGTACGCCGCGCTCGAACCCGGCGACATACGTCGGCTTCTTCTCCGAGATACGCGAGCTTTTTGCGAAGACCGAGTCTGCGCGAGCGCGCGGCTACACCCCTGGGCGCTTCTCCTTCAATGTGAAGGGCGGGCGCTGCGAAACTTGCGGCGGCGACGGGTTGCAGAAACTCGAGATGAGTTTCCTTCCTGACGTCTACGTTACATGCGACCAGTGCGGCGGCAAGCGGTTCAACTCCGAGACCCTTGAAGTCACCTACGGCGGCAAGAACATCGCGGACGTCCTCGAGATGACGGTCGCGGAGGGGTGCGAGTTCTTCGCGAAGGTGCCGTCTCTCGCCCGCAAGCTCCAGACGCTAGTCGACGTCGGGCTTGGCTACATCGCGCTCGGGCAGTCCGCGACGACGCTTTCAGGCGGCGAGGCCCAGCGCATCAAGCTCGCGACGGAACTCTCCCGTCGCTCGACGGGCAGAACCCTCTACCTTCTCGACGAGCCGACGACGGGGCTTCACTTCGACGACGTGGCGAAGCTGATGAAGCTTCTCCTGCGGCTACGAGACCAGGGGAACACCATTATCGTCATCGAGCACAACATTGATGTCATCCGTTGCGCCGACTGGGTTGTAGATCTTGGGCCAGGCGGAGGCGATGCAGGCGGCGAACTCGTCTGCGAAGGGCCCTTGGAAGCAGTGAAGGCCAGCCCTCGCTCGCTCACCGCCAAATTTATCTGATTTCTTTTGATTTTCGCAATAAGAAATGGTATCATATCGGCTTGTAATATCGGGTAAAATACCATGAAAACAAGAAAAGCACTGTCGCTCTTCTTCTGTACGGTTGCGTTTGCCGCAGGCGCGGCAACGGTTTCCGTTGACACGGCCAAATTTGCGGCCGGCTCCTGGGCACTTTCTGATGCCGCGCTTGGCGTGAGACACGGTCGCACGGTCAGTGGCGCGACTGCATACGAAGTTGACGGAAAGCCCGGCTTCTACGCAGTCTCCCTCAAGGGGGGTGGAACGCTCTTCCTCGCGGCTGACGACGAGATCGGACCAGTCCTCGCGTTTACGGCGGAGTCTGCGCCAGACCTTTCTGCAGGAAGTCCATTGCTGGATCTTCTTGAGCGGGATATAAGGGCGCGTCGCGGAATTGTTGCGGGCGAGAAGGAGCTGGACGGCGCAATGCCCAATGCTGCGCCGAAGGCCAGGGTCTCGAAAACGGCGGGCGCAAAGGCGGGCTGGGCTGCGCTTACGGCCTCGGCCACCAAGGCGTCCAACCTTGATCACGCCGACGGCGCTTCGTCCGATGCTGCGCAAGCTGCGGCCAAGCCACAGGAGACCCTTGCCGTTTCCGACATCCGCGTCGAGCCCTTGATCAAGTCGCAGTGGAGTCAGCAGAAGGCAGGTGGGGGCAATTGCTACAACTACTATACGCCAAACAACTATCCCTGCGGCTGTGTCGCGACGGCGGCGGCTCAGATCATGCGCTATTGGAGATATCCGGACATGGAGCTTCCCGCATTTTCGAATGACTGCACCGTCAACGGTGCGACAGTGCCACTTTCTTCCGTGGATAGCCCCGATCTCCGCGTCTACGACTGGGACAGCATGAAGCTGATACCGAAAGCGTCTGCGACAGTAGCGGAACGCCAGGCCATTGGCCGGCTCACTTCTGACATTGGCGTCGCCTTGGGCGCAATCTACGGTTCCAGCGGTACTGGTGCGATGTCCATCGACGTAAGCAAGGTGTTCCGCAATACGTTCGCCTATCCAAGCGGCGTGGAGTACTGGAACAACGATTGGGAGAATGCGCTTAGGAACGGCGGCGGGCTTCATGGGCGCGAGGCGCGCAACAAGGTTATATACGCCTGTCTTGACGCGGGGCTTCCCGTCCAGCTGGCGATTGCGGATGGCAACGGCTACAACGGCCATGCGGTTGTCTGCGACGGATACGGTTTTGTGACGATTGGCGACGTGGAGACCGAATTCGCCCACATCAACATGGGCTGGGCTGGTTCCGGCGACATGTGGTACAACATCCCCGACATCGATTCCACCGTCGGTTCGACGGCCGGGCAGGGTGGCGTTCACTTCCAGATCATAAAGGGAGCGACCTTCAATATTGCGACCGAGGCTTTCGGCGCGCTGCTCACCGGGCGTATAACCGACGACGGGGATCCTGTCGCCAATGCCGTTGTGACGGTCTACGACGTGAGAACCTACACCTTGCTCGGCACCTGCACGACAGATGCGCACGGCATATATGCTTTCAGACTCCCTTCTCGCGTGGACTACTATGTCAAGGCGGTGTCCGAGGACGGCGTGAAGACCGGTTCGCTCGATGCTGTTCCTCTCGGGGAGACTCAGGAAGACGGCAACTATGTCGTTTACAGCATAGACGACGTCGGCAACTCGTGGGGCAACGACATTGACATTACCATTCCGCACGTTAGGATCGTCGGTGGAAACTACTATGCAAACTTGAACTCGGCACTTGTCGACGCGTCGACGATGGAAAATCCCATTGTCGAGATTTTCGGCCCTACGCAGCTCAAGAAGCCGGTCACCATCACTACGAATATCACGATTCGCACCGTTCCAAGCCCGAGTGCCGACTATCCAGACCCGACGCTCGCCGACTGCGAGGTGACCGTTCTCGACGACGCGATTACGTATAACGGCTGGGTTCTGCAGGTGGCCGATGGTGCACGCGTTGATATATCCAACATATTGGTCCGTGCGGGAACTGCTTTGACCATCGGTCTCGACGTCCTCGAGGGTGGAGCTGCGTCGTTTGCCGGGCAGATTGACCTCGGCACTGTAGTTACGCGCACTGACGATGCTTTTATCCTTGCCGGGCCGCTTGAGCCAGTGGGCACAGGCCGCCTTTCGGTCTCCTATTCTGGTGCCATGGCCCGTTACTCGCAGTTTGGCGTTTACGAGTGTTCCGACGCAGATGCTGAGAACTATGCCAAACTCGTCTTCAACATGCTTGCTCCGACGCTGACCGGCAAGGTCGGCGAGCCAGGCACCCTCGTATGGGAACGAGTCTCCATCGACCCTTCCATTGCTGTTGCCTCTGCTTCAAATGACGAAATCGGCGTTACGCGCTATCTCTCGGTGGACTTGCTTTTCGAGGACTACACCAACGGCGCCGAAATCGTCTTCTTGAGGGACTGCCCCGCGGAAATGTTCACAAACGCCGTTACCGTGTCCAAGGCGACTACAATTCGCTCTGACGGCGATGTTCCTTTTGTCGTGACCATGGGGAAGAACGCCGGCTTCACGGTGCAGGGCGGTGACGCAAGCCTTGAATTCTCCAATGTCACGTTCACGCGTTCCGAATCTTCTCCTGTAAATCTCGTAACAGTCAAGGACGGTGCATCGTTTACGCTCGGTGACGGTGCAACCATTGCCGACCTTAAGCCTTCTGGGAATGCCAGCGCGGTGTACGTCGAGAAGGGACTTGTTACCATGCAGGATGGTTCCGCCATTACGAATTGCGTGGCGACGCGTCTGGCCACAGGCATGGCGGGCGGCGTTTACCTCAAGGGCGCGGATTGCACGTTTGACTTCGCGGGCGGTCAGATAACAGGCTGCAAGGCAAATCCAGGCAAAGGCAGCGGAGCCGTGTATGCAGAGAAATCCGCGACTGTCAAGGTCTCCGGTTCGGCTACCGCGTATGGGAACAAGGCCAATACGAGCGTTCGCAACATCTATGTTCCTGGCTATGATGCCCTTATTCTCTCCGGCGGGCTTACTGGTGGCGAAATCGGCGTCTACTGCTATGGTGGCACCGCGAGTGGAAAGTCGTTTGCCACTGTCGGCGACAGCGTCTCGCCCGATCTCGTGTCCGAGCACTTCAGCAACGACTATAGCGCAAACTGCTCCGCAGAGCCGTCTGACGACGAAGCTACGCTTGTGTGGGTAGCAGAGCCCCCAGGGCCCAAGCCCGTGCCAGAGGCCGAGGCCGAGGCCCGACTCACCGTCGGCTCGTCGTCTGCGACTTATGCCTCCGTAAGCGACGCTTTTGAGGCCGCCGGAGAGAGCGATGCGAAGATAGAATTGCTAAAGGATGCGTCGCTTTCCGGCAATCTGGCTGTTGCTGCCGCTGTTGTCTTGGACGGCAATGGCTTTACGCTCTCCCGCTCTGGCGACTTCTGCATTTCGGTCACGAACGCGGATGTGTCTCTCGTTGTGACTAACATAGTCCTAGACGGTGGAACGGGTGAAGGCAGGATACTTGACGTCGTCGCCGGTTCCCTTTGCCTAGATTCTGGCACGGCGGTGCAAAACGTCTCTGGGTCGACAAAGGAAATGGTCGCACCAATCGTGATCTGGAACGGTTCGCTTGTCGTGAATCCCGGTGTAACGATTTCCGGCTGCACCAACAACTACACGCCGGAGCCTGGCGGCTCGCTTACTGCGGGCGCCATAGTCGTGAATGGCCCGAAGGCGCATGTGGAGTTCCTAGGCGGCTCGATAACTGGCTGCACTGGCGCACGTGCCGGCGGCGTCACTGTCGCTAACGGCGCCGAGGCGCGCGTAAGTGGCGACTTGCAGATAAAGAACAACAAGCTCATCTCCGGCGAGGACGGAAACCTTGTCGTTCACGACAACAGCAGTCTTGTGCTGGCAGGACTCCTGACCGGTCGAGTAGGTTACACTGAAGGTGTGGGCGGCGACACTAACGTGTTCGGCACTGTTGACGCAGACTTCATTGCGTCCACCACGGCGAGCAATCTCGTCGTCAGCGCGCGCAGGTTCCGGCATGACGTTATTGATGCGAAGGGCATGGTCGCCACGAACGAGACGGAGGCGCTGCTCGTGTGGAGTTCCGCAGTTGGCGATTCGACCGAGTTCACCAACGTCGTCGACAACGTGACGAATGTCTACAGTGTCATCCTCGTTGAGGTCGACGACGATGAACCTGAAATAGTGGAGTGTGCGCCGTTTGCATTTGCCGCAATCGAAGAGGTCGCGTCGGGCACTTGGAAGCTCACGCTTAAGCCGGGCACCGAGCACTGCGTCTACACGCTCAAGAGTTCCAGCGACCTTCAGACCTGGACTGCGGTCGGCAGCCCGAAGGAGCTTTCGGCCGACGACATTTCAGGCGCAGAACTTGAGTTCGTTTTCGAGGTCAATGACGCCGACGGAAAGAAATTCTGGAAGGTTGAGGGTGCAGACGGAATCCAATAACCCCTAGCCTCCAACTCCAACTCTGAACTCCAACTCCTGACCCCTGACCCCTAACTACTGACTCCTAATCTATGGCAACAAAAGATACTGCAAAGAAGACTGCTGGCAATACCGCGCTTGATGCGGTGATGAGCCAGATCCGCAAGGAATTCGGCGAGATGGCGATCATGCGTCTCGGCGACCAGGAGGTGAAGGAAGTTCCCGTGATTTCCACCGGTGCGCTTTCGCTCGACATGGCGCTTGGCGTCGGCGGGCTTCCGCGCGGACGCATCGTTGAGTGCTACGGCCAGGAATCGTCGGGCAAGACGACGCTTACCCTGCACGTTATCGCGAATGCCCAGAAGGCGGGCGGCGTCGCGGCGTTTATCGACGCGGAACACGCGCTCGATCCGGGCTACGCCAAGAAGATCGGCGTCGATCTCGACAACCTGATTGTCTCCCAGCCGAACAGCGGCGAAGAGGCGCTTACGATTTGCGAGCAGCTCGCGAAGTCGGGCGCGCTTGACGTGATCGTGGTCGACTCTGTCGCGGCGCTCGTTCCGCAGGCCGAAATCGACGGCAACATGGGCGACAGCCACATGGGGCTTCAGGCACGTCTCATGTCGCAGGCGATGAGAAAGCTCACCGCTGTTGTCGCGCAGACGAAGACGCTGATCATCTTCACGAACCAGGTGCGCGAGAAGATCGGTGTGATGTTCGGCAATCCCGAGACGACGCCCGGCGGCAAGGCGCTCAAGTTCTACGCAAGCTGCCGCTTGCAGGTGCAGCGCATCGGCGCGATCAAGAATCCCGCCGGACAGGTCGTTGGCAACAGGACGCGCGTCAAGGTCGTGAAGAACAAGGTCGCGCCGCCTTTCACCGAGGCCGAGTTCGACATCCTCTACACTTGCGGCATTTCGTACGAGGGCTCGGTCCTCGACGCGGCGCTTGCGCGCGGCGTAGTCGAGAAGCGCGGCAGCTGGCTCAGCTTTGGCGACGAGCAGCTTGCGCAGGGCGCGCTTGCGACGATCGAGTACTTAAAGGCGAACCCAGACGTGACGGCGAAGATCGTCGAGCTCGTGAAGTCCACGCCGGTCAACCCAGCGCTGGCTAAGAAAAAATAGGGAAGCGGCAAGAAAAGATTTTGCGAGTCCCGGAGCGAGTGAGCAGAGCGGGACGAACGAAGGCAGAAAAGAATTGCGAGTCCCGGAGCGAGTGAGCGAAGCGGGACGAACGAAGGTAGGAAAGAAAGATTTGCGAGTCCCGGAGCGAGTGAGCGAAGCGGAACGAACGAAGGGACGAGCCTCAACTAATAAAGGAGAGTTGGCGGAGTGGTTGAACGCGGCGGTCTTGAAAACCGTTGAGGATGCAAGTCCTCCGGGGGTTCGAATACCTCACTCTCCGCCACCTATGGCGGGTGGCAAAAAGAAACTTCGCGCACTTTTTATAAGGGGTGCGCGAAGTCTTTTTTCACTGGCGGAGAGAGAGGGATTCGAACCCTCGGTACGGAAATTAACCCGTACGACGATTTAGCAAACCGTTGCCTTCAGCCACTCGGCCATCTCTCCAAATCGTTTGGTGCGTATTGTATCAAATGCGCTGTTCGCCGTCAATGAAGACGGCCGATGGCTTCCAGCTGCGCGGATTGATTACGACGAGGTCTGCGATGTATCCCTTCTCGACCTTGCCGAGCGTCTTGCCCCAGCCGAGTTCGATGGCCTGGTTCCACGAGGTCGTGCGGACGAGGTCCTTGAGCGGAATGCCTGTGACGTCGTGGACGTTCTTGAGGCCCATGCCCATCCAGAGCGTCGAGCCAGCGAGGTTGCCGCCTTCGACGAGACGTGCCTCGCCGCCCTTGAGAAGAACCTTGAGTCCGCCCATCTCGAAGGCGTAGCCGTCCTTGCAGTGCGAGCAGCGGAGCGAGTCGGTGATCATCTGGATGTGCGCGAGACTGCGACGCGTGAAGATGAGGTTGAGCATGTCGGGGCAGAGGTGGATCTTGTCGCAGATGACCTCGGTGTTGAGGTCCTCGACGAGGAAGCCAGCGCCGACCATGCCGATCTCGCGGTGGTGGAGCGGCGTCATCTGGTTGCAGAAGTGCGTCATGTGGCGAAGGCCGTTCTTGTAGGCGGGAATGAGATCCTTGAACTTCGCGCCAGTGTGGCCGCAACTCGGTACGACTCCCATCTTGAAGCACTCTTTCGCGAACTTAGCGCCGCCCTCGGTCTCGACCGCGTAGGAGATGAGTTTTACGGGATAGACCTTCGAGATCTCCTTGACTTCCTTGATGTCGGGCCTGCGGACGAACTTGGGGTTCTGCGCGCCGCAGCACTTAACGTTGATGAACGGACCCTCGAGGTGGATGCCGGGAACCTTCGCGTATGGCATGCCGGCGTCGGCATAGGCCTTGGCGTTCTTTGCGGCCGCCTTAAGCTCGCCGTTGGAGACAGTGAGAGTCGTCGGGAGGACAGTCGTAACGCCCTCTTCGAGCTTCGCCTTCGCGAACTCAAAGATCGCCTTGGGGTCGGCATCGCAGAAGTCGTAGCCGAGCGCGCCGTGGGTATGGACGTCGATGAAGCCAGGCATCACATACTGCCCGCGCACGTCGACGACGGTCGTGTTGGCGTCGGACTTGACGGACTTGGAGCCCTTGACGATCTTCTTTATCTTCTTGCCTTCGATGATGATCGTGGCGTTCTCGATGTCGACGTCGGGGGAAACGACGTGCGCGTTTACAATGACGGTCTTTTTCATGTTAAGTCTCCTTGTTGACAGAGATTATCCTAAAAATCGCCTGCGAAGTCAAGTGGGCAGACACCTCCCTTTTTTTGGTATAATACGGACAGTGGAATCTTCTATCGCCATTGTCGGCATGTCGTGCCGATTCGCCGGGTGCCCGACGCCGCCGGCTTTCTGGGGCGCCATCATGGCGCGCCGATGTTGCCTTTCGCCGCTTGGCCCCGACGCCGAGATCCCGCTCGGCCAGCGCAATGTCTTCAAGCGGCCCTATCCAGTGAGGATGGGACAGCTCGGACCTCTCTTCTCGTGCGTTCCGTCGATGCAGAACTTCCCGCGCCAGGTGAACGCTGGCGAGAACCAGGACCTCTACTTCGCGACTCAGCTCGCGTTTGACGCGCTTGCAGACGCTGGACTTCGCCCGCACTCTCCGACTCCCATAAGGGGCAGTGTGCGCGTCGGCTACGCTCCGCCGTTCAATGCCTCTACGGTGAACTGGCTTCAGCATACGGCGTTCCTCGACCAGACGATGGATATCATCCGCCGCTTCTTCCCGCGATCGCCCGAGGAGTCGCTCGACATCGTGAAGGAGAAGCTCGTAGAGTCGCTTCCCGCGCCAAACGCCTCGTCCTTCCTGCTTGGCACCGGCTACCGCTTTGCGTCGTGGATTGCACGCGAATGCTCTTTTGCGGGCGTGGCGACGACGATGGACGCTGGGCTTCTGACCGGCGCCGCGACTTTGCAGGACGCAATAGCCGATCTTGAGTCAGGCCAGGTAGACGTCGCTCTCGCGGGTGCGCTTACGCCGCCGATTCCACGCGCCTATCTAGAGGGGCTCTCAGGCGAGGTGCCGTTTTCGACGCGTACCGAGCTCTATCCTTTTGCGCAGGATCAGGACGGCACGATCCCCGGCGAGGGCGGTGCGTTCTTCGTGTTGAAGCGCCGCGCCGACGCGCTGCGTGACCACGATCGAATCTACGCGCTTATTCGCACGATTGCGATAGGCCACAACCCAGAGGACGACCCATCCGCCATTCTCGCGCAGGCGACCGAGGGGAGCGGAATCCCCGTCAAGACAGTCGGGCTCATAGAGGCGGACGGCTCTGGAATAGCCGTCTCCGAGCAGCGAGAGATCGACGCTGTCCACCGGCTTTGGGGCGAACACCGCCCTGGCGGGCCGCTCGTTGCGATGGGCTCGGTGAAGGGCAATATCGGCCACACGCTGCGCGCGGCCATGGCGGCCGGCGTCGCGAAGGCAGCGCTTGCGCTTTTCCGCCGTGTCCTTCCGCCGCAGATTTCGCCGGAGCGCCCGCACGAGTCGCTCGCCAACCTTGCATCGAGCGCATACCTTCTCGACGAGGCGCGTCCGTGGATAACGGGCGACAGCTCGAGCCCGCGCCGAGCCGCCGTCCTTGGCGCGAACTTCGACGCAATCGACCCAGTTGGCACCGCCGCGAAGGGCGGTCGTGCCGCGGCGATAGTCCTTGAAGAGGAACCGGAGGACCGGCCGTGAACATGGACTTCGGAGCAGCGGGAAGAAGCGAACTCGTCCTCGTGTCGGCGACGGACGACGAGGCGCTTGTCGGCGAAATCTCCCGCATCGTTGCGTTCCTCGACCGCATACCGGACGTGCCGCTCGCAGACGTCGCCTACACATGTTCGCTTACGAGCGGTGCCGCGGTCCTTGCGCTCGTAGTGTCGAGCGTCAACGAACTCAGGGCGCGGCTTTTCTCCGCACGTTCGCGCATCGCGGCGGGCGCTGTGAAGATACGCGACAAGAGCGGCACTTACTACTTCCGCGAACATCTCGTTGGAGAGGGCCTTGGCAAGCTTGCGTTCGTCTACCCCGGCGTGATGAGCTACTACCCCGACATGCTCCGCGACATAGCGATACTCCATCCAGAGTGCCGCTCTGCGTTCGACGAGCTTGAGGAGGCGCTTTCCGACGATCCCGACTTCACGCCGTCGAGCTTCATCTTTCCGCCTGCGCCCTACTATCGCCACGACGCCGACATCTTCAGCTCTGGTGCGTACGCCCAGGCGTTCGTCGCGTCGTTCGCGGGATGCATTGCAATGTCGCGGCTTCTCGATCGCCTCGGCATCGTTCCCGACGGCGTCGTCGGCTGCGTGGGTGGAGATCTCGCCGCGGTGATGCGCTCGGGTGCGGCAGGAGTGGGTAATCCGCGTCCCGTGAGGGTGCGCGCGATTCGCGAAATCTACAAGATCGTTGACAAGGCGGTGGACCATTCGGGGCTTCCCAAGACGTCGATGATCTCCGTTCTCCTCAAGCACGAGGGCGAGGCGGACGAGGTCGTCAAGGGCTTTCCGTCGGACAAAGTTGCGCTCGTGCTCGACTTCTCTCCGCGCCAGCGCACGTACGCGGTTGCGCCCGATTACGAGGAGACCGCGCTAAAGGCGTTTGCCGACGCCGGGATCCGCACGATGAAGCTCGCGCTTGAACGACCCTTCAACACGTCGAAGTGCAAGCCGATTGTTGCAGGCGTGAAGAAGTTCGCAGGCGACTGGATGAAGCATGAGGCGGTGTGCGACGTATATTCGTGCGCGCAGGCCGACCGGCTCCCCAGGAAAGCGCGTCCTGCTCGCAACGACACGGCCGAGCGTTGGGCGCAGCCGGTGAGGTTCCGCGAGACGATCCTCAAGATGCACGCCGACGGCTATCGCGTGTTCCTCGAAGTCGGCCCTCGCGGGCTGATGACGGCGGCGGTCTCCGAGACGCTGAAGGGTTCCGACTTTGCGGCCATTGCGCTCAACTCGATACACCGTCGCGGCGTATTGCAGGCGTGCCATGCGATTGGCCAGCTTGCCGCGTACGGCGTGAAGTTCGATTTTTCCAAGGCTTTCGAGCGCCGTCGCGTGAGGAAGCTCGACTTCGACTCCGCGATATCGCTCGAGGTGCGCCGCGATGCCGAGATGCTGCTTTCGAGCGCGTTCCCGCGGCTGACGCTTCTTGGCGACGAG
>JAFYQC010000138.1 GCA_017547265.1 Kiritimatiellia bacterium
AGGAGAGGATTCGCCAAATCTACAAGGAGTTGCCTCCGTTGTGGAGAATGGTGGTTTACAGTCTAATCGTGTTTGCCGTTTTTGTTGCCGCCAGAATACTCTATCCTGAAACGCAGGAGACGCTGACATGGGGACGGATAATTCTCACGTCTATCATGGTATTTGCCGTCTTCTCTGTGCTATTTCCTGCTCTGTTCGTCTTGCCTTACATTTTCGCTGTTACGGAGAAGGGCGTATTCTTTCAATTCGGCAACTCAGCGAGCAGAATTGATGTAAAGGACATTATATCCCTTTCGTTTGAAACGCGCGATGGACGGCGCTACTTTGTCGTCAAGGCCAGGGATAAGAAGGGTCTGCCACGCGAGCGTCTTGCATTGATGGCGAATAAGGGTGTAACCGAAGAAGATGTGCGGCGCTTTCTCTACGATGTCAACCTCGCCCATCTGTATGTCGGTTCCGAAGACGGCACAAGAGGATCGGCAGAGGGTTTTAGACAAGATTTACAGGATTAAGAAGGAATTGGAAGGATGAAGAGCGGAAAGATATCGATTACGCAAGAAGGCGAGGGCGAGGATGCCTTCACCGTTGTAAAAGTTAGGCAGGGGACTTGGGGCGGTGTGATCTTTTTCATTCCTGTCGCGATAGCGATTTTTCTTCTGTTCGGGCTTGTTCCGTCTTTATTCAAGTTGGATGCATCGCCTGATGAGCTTCCGATGTCTGTCGTAATATGTGTCGTTATAGGCATGGTGCTTTTTACGTTGTTCTGGGTTGTTGTCGCTGTTTGTGCAATCTTCCAGCGCGGTGAATTAAAGATAGGGACGAGGAAGATAACCTGGTTTTGCGGAGTGGGGCGCTTTGGCTTCACGACGCGCCTTCAGGTTGAAGGCGGAATGTGGAGCCGACTTGAGCCGATGAAATCCATGTGGAGCGTTTGTGTGACGGATCGAAGCGGCAAGGAGGTGAGCGTCTTCGGCGGCGACAAGACCCCCGATTGCCAAAAGTTGTGCGAAGAGGTGCGGCGGCGATTGCACAACATATGCGGCATAAGCCTCGATGCGCCGCAACGAGGCGCGGAAGAGTCGTTCGCCGCCGCTCAGTTCGCGAAAGCGCACGTCAAGGTCTTGCACGGTGAGCATGGTTGCATAAAGGTGACCTATCGGTGTGGGCGTGTCATCAAGGGTATGGCGACACTTGTTGCTGTGGTTGGGCTGTTTGCCTTCTTTACGTGGGTTTGTTTCTGGAAAGGCGATGCTTCACCATGGAAGGGACTTCTATTTGTTCCGCCACTGATCGCCGCTTCTTTGCCATCTCTGTATGACTTCTTTGGGCGTCGCGAAATGTCGCTTTGCAACGGCGAGGGCGTGTATTTCAACGGCATTGGTAAGATTGGCTTGAGGCGATGCTTTCGGTATGATTCCGAGACGGAGGTGTTCAAGGGCGAGACCGAATACTGGATGAATGGCCGCAAGCTTCCAGAGTTGCAGATGCGCAAACGCGGCGAAGTGCAGTTGATGCGCATATTCGCGCATCCCGAGGAAAAGGTTGTCGAAGAGTTTGCTCTCATTCTAAGGCAAGAGTGTGCTGCTGTGCAATCCTAAATCCTGTCAATCCTGTAAATCCTGTCTAAAAGAAACGCAAGAAACTTTGAACGATGAATAGAAAGAAGGTTGTTAAGTTTGCGACATGTGGAATTGTGGCCGCACTTGTCGCGTGGGGCGTGTCGGCGATTGCCGTCTATTGGGTGTCAGCTGGGCGCGTGTTCGACAAGGCGTCCGATGTTCCGCACTGCCGCGCCGCCGTCGTGCTGGGCTGTCGCAAGGCTCTGCCGAACGGACTCTTGAACCTTTATTTCACGCGGCGCATCGCCGCTGCCGCCGAACTTTACAAGGCGGGCAAGGTGGATTGCCTCATTGTCAGCGGCGACAACCATATCAAGGAGTATGACGAGGCGTCGGACATGAAGGAGTCGCTTGCCGAGGCGGGCGTTCCTGCGGATCGCGTCGTCTGCGACTATGCGGGATTTCGCACGCTTGATTCTGTCGTGCGGGCGAAGAAGGTGTTTGGGCTTGATTCGTTCATTGTCGTTTCGCAGAAGGATCATGTCCGCCGTGCGGTCTTCACGGCGCGTGGCTTCGGCTGCAACGCATACGGCTATGCCGCGCCTGATGTCAACGGACGCTATTCAATCAAGACAACAATTAGGGAGCAACTTGCCAAGATCGCGGCGGTTCTCGATGTGATTCTTCGCCGTGGTCCTAAGTTCCTCGGCCCCCGAGAACTTCTGCCGGAGGGTTCGCCGATAGTTGACTGCTGTGTGGAAGAGAAGTTCGCGAGCGAGGTGGAATTGCCTAAGCTCGATGCGCTTGTGTTCAAGAGCGAGGGTAGCACGATCTATGGGCAAGTGCTTGTTCCGTCCGCGAAGTTTGCGAGACCAAGACCCTGCGTCATCTTCTGCCACGGATTCGCTGGCTTTACGCGTTGGGACGATGTCGCGCACGATCTTTGCCGCGTTGGGATAGCGGTCGTCATTCCGCATCACCGTGGCGCGTGGGGGAGCGAGGGCGAGTATACGGTATCCGGTTGCATCAAGGACGCCGAGAACCTTGCAGAGTGGGCGATGGGTGCGGAAACGGCGGCAAAGTATGGGCTCGACACGAACGCGGTCTATCTCGTCGGTCATTCGATGGGCGGCAACAGCGTGGTGAACGCGGCGGCGCGGCTCCCTGGCGTTCGTGGTGTCGCGCTTGTCGCGCCGTGCGAAATCGGCAACATGGCGCAGATTATGAGCCGCGATGAACTTAAGCGCTTTCTGATTGGTGAGGGAATGTTAGTTCTGCACCGCGCCTCCGACGATTCGATAGTTGACGACATCATCGCTCACGCGGCGGAAATGCGATTTGAAAGGGCGGCTAATGCCCTTGAAGGGAAGAAGGTCTTTCTTGCCACGGCCGAGTATGACAGAACCGTGCCGACGGAACCACTCGACGCGTTCTGGAACAAGCTTGGCACTGGTGTCCAGAAACATCGCAAGACCTATCGCGCCGGACATTCGCTTATGGGTGCGCGACTCTCTCTTGCCGCCGACCTCAAGGAATTCATACTCGGTATGAGCAATGAATAGAAACGAGTTCCATTGTCGGTGCTGCGGGGCGTGCTGCCGGATAAAGGACGGCATAGTGCGCGTTTCGGATGCGGAGATTTCGCGGATCGCCGCATATCTTGGCATGGGCGAGGCCGAATTCATCGCCAATGAAACCGAGCTTGCGCCAGACCGCAAGGGGCTGGTGCTGAAGAGCAGGGCTAATGGAGCGTGTGTGTATCTTGACGACAACAATCTTTGCCGTTTGAATCCGGTAAAGCCGGACAAGTGCCGCTCGTTCCCCTTCGAGTGGACGAACCCCGATTCTACTGCCATCTGCCCCGAACTGGCGCGGGCGGGCGGCTCATCAGAGATTCAATAACAGGAGACGATATGAATACGCAAATGATATTTATGCTGGGAGTCACGGCCTCGGTTGAGGCGGCGAGCGGATGGCTTGAGTCGTTTACGAAACTCGTCGATGTCGTGTGCGGGTGGGTATGGGGATTGCCCCTCGTCGGCGCGATTCTTGTCACTGGGCTTGTCCTTACGCTGTGCCTGCGCTTCACGCATATCTTCAACTTGAAGCGCGCCTTCGTCTACATGTTCCATACCGAGGAGGGCGACGAAGTGTCGGGCGAGGTGAGTTCTTTCGCCGCGCTTTGCACTGCGCTTTCCGCGACGATCGGCACCGGCAACATCGTTGGCGTCGCGACGGCCATTGGCACAGGCGGCCCCGGCGCGCTCTTCTGGATGGAAGTCGCGGCATTCCTCGGCATGGCGACGAAGTATGCCGAAGGTCTGCTTGCGGTGAAGTACCGCGAGGTGACGCCTGACGGACGCGTGCTTGGCGGTCCGTTCTATTACATCGAAAATGGTCTTGGGCGTCGGTGGAAGCCGCTCGCCGTAGCGTTCGCAGTCTTTGGCGTGCTTGCAGGTGTCATGGGCATTGGCACCATCACGCAGATCCACGGCATAACGTCTGCCGTGCAGCGGTTCTTCGACCCGCAGTTCAACCCTGCTGACATGGCGACGGGCATTGGGCTTTTAGGCACGACTTATTCCGTGCCGGTGGTGGTTGCAGGCATCGTGGTGACGCTATGCGTTGGGCTCGTCGTCATTGGCGGCATCAAGCGCATCGCCAAGGTGTCGTCCGTCGTCGTGCCTTTCATGGCGATTTTCTACATAGCCGTCATCGTGCTTTTGCTTCTCGGCAATCTCACGAAGGTGACGGCGGCGATCCAGACGATCGTGCTTGCTGCTTTCAATCCGGAGGCGGTTACTGGCGGCGTCGTGGGAACGGTGTTCATTGCGATTCAGAAGGGCGTCGCGCGAGGCATCTTCTCGAACGAGGCGGGTCTTGGCTCCGCACCGATTGCCGCCGCCGCCGCGCGGACGAACGAACCGGCGCGACAGGGGCTCGTGTGCATGACCGGTACCTTCATCGACACAATTGTCATTTGCACGATGACCGGTCTTGCAATCGTGGTGACAGGCGCATGGGAGCCGTCGCTTGGGCTCGAGGGTGTCGACATCACGATAGAGGCGTTCAACCGCGGTCTTGCCTTCATCGGCCCCCATTCAGGCATAATCTCGTCATTTTTCCTTATGACTGCGCTTACCTTCTTCGCGTTCACCACGATCCTCGGTTGGAACTACTATTCTGAGAAGTGTTTGGAGTATCTCGTCGGCACGAAGCGGCAGTGGTGTGTAAAGGCGTTCCGCGTCTTCTATGTCGCTGTCGTGTTCGTTGGGCCGTATCTAACCGTGTCGGTGGTGTGGGGCATGGCGGACGTGTTCAATGGCCTCATGGCTTTCCCGAACCTTGTTGCTCTCTTGCTACTCTCGCCTGTCGTTGCTCGCACGACGGCGGACTTCTTCCGCCGCACGAGACAAGAAAGTTTTAGACAGGATTAACAAGATTGACAGGATTGTTTTTAAGCAGGTAGGGCAGGAGATACAGGAGATTCGGCGGGGTCTGGGATGGCAACCCCAGACTTCCTCCTGCTTCTCCTGTTCTCCATGCTAAAAACCCCATCTTCTGTATCTCCTGTTCTCCATGCTAAAATCCTGTCAATCCTGTTAATCCTGTCTAAACAAAACTGAAATCTCAGCATGTTGACCTCTGTGTTATGAATTCATTAAAGTGAATATTTTTGCAAAATCGCTCTTGCGGAGCGTCGAAAAAAAGAGTATTATTCATTTTGATGAACAAAAAAGAGATAGGAAGGGCGATTGTCGAGAGGCGAGACACACTGGACATTACGCAGACGCGGCTGGCGAAGTTGAGCGGCGTTTCGGTGCATACGCTTTCCAATCTTGAGACAGGCGATGGCAATGTCACTCTTGATACGCTTTTGAAAGTTGCCGATACGGTCGGCTTCAAAGTGAGGGTTGGTGTATGAAGCGCGGAACCGTATATTATCGCGATATCCCAGCAGGAGAACTCGTCAAGGACGACGACGGGTATCTCTTTCGATATGACCCGACGTATTTTGTCGATCCTTCCATGCCCGAGGTGTCCGCAACGCTCCCGAAGACGCAGCGCGAGTATCGTTCGAAGGTGCTGTTTCCGTTTTTCTTCGGCCTGCTTGCGGAAGGTGCGCAGAAGGATCGCCAGTGCCGCGAGCTGCGCATAGACGAGAACGACCATTTCACGAGATTGCTTGAGACGAGCGCATACGGCGCGATAGGAGCGGTGTATGTCAAGGCTTGATTTCTCTGTCGCCGACCTCAATCTTCCGGAGTCCCGCGACAAGACGCGCAGGGCGTCCATTTCCGGCGTCCAGGACAAGGTGCAGCTCAAGCGCATACGCGGCAAGTTTGTCGTCGTAGATTCGGGAGGAGACTACATCCTGAAGCCTGTTCCGCGCAATACTTCGGCAGAACTCGCGGCGGACATTCCGGCGAACGAAGCGGTCACGATGGACATTGCGGGGCGTCTCTTCGGAATCAAGGTCGCGGAACACGAGCTCGTTGAGATGAAGGACGGGGAGAAGGCGTATCTCACGCGGCGATTCGACAGGCGAGGCGGCGAGCCGATCCAGCAGGAGGACTTCTGCCAGCTTGCGGGACGTTCGCCTGAGACGCACGGCGAGAACTACAAGTACGATGCGAGCTACGAGGAGTTGGCGGAACTCGTGCGGCGTTTCTGCCCTGCGGCGGCGGTGGAGAATCCAAAGGTGTTCTTCATTATCATGTTTAACTACGTCTTCGCGAATGGAGACGCACATTTGAAGAACTTCTCGCTTTACCGAAGCGAGCAGGGGGACTACGTGCTCACGCCCGCATACGACCTCCTAAACACGTCCGTGCATTTCCCCGGCGAACCAACCGCGACTGGACTCGACTTCTTCGCCGATGGACATTTCACTGCGGCATACGAAACGCTCGGGTTTTACTCGTCCACAGACTTTATCGAGCTGGGGCGTGCTTTCGGCGTTGCAGAGGACGAGGTGCGCGGACAACTCGCAATGTTTGCCGAACGCCGCGTCGCCGTGGAGAAGATGCTCGACGAGTCGGCTCTCTCCAACGAGGCAAAGGCGCGCTATCTATTTCGATTCCACGACAGATTGAAGGCCATTGAGCAATGAGTATGAAATACATCTGGAAATACAAGACGCCGGAAGGGTTTGACGATCTCGTGATGAGCGGGGACGGCGAGGCGCTGACAGGGCTCTGGTTTGCGGGCTCGCGTGACGCCGTGCTGCGCGGGGCAGCCGTCGAATTGCGCGAGACGCCGGTATTCCGCGAGACATGCCGCTGGCTTGACGAGTATTTCGCAGGGCGTGACCCCGGCTTTTCGCCCAACTATCGCATAGAAGACCTGACCGAGTTTCGCTCGGAAGTGATCGATGAACTCAAGCGGATTCCCTTCGGCGCAACGGTGTCGTATGGCGACATAGCGAAGGCAATCTCCAAAAAGCACGGCGGCGCAAAAGTCTCGGCGCGTGCGGTCGGCGGTGCGGTTGGGTGGAACCCGATTGGAATAATAATTCCGTGCCACCGCGTGATTGGCGCGGACAACGGACTTACGGGCTACGGCGGCGGCCTTGGCAACAAGATATCGCTTCTCGCCCACGAAGGATCGGATCTTTTCGATGTTCGCCTTTCTGCTCCGAAGGACAGGAAGGACGAAATCGACGGAGTGTTCGTTCGGCGGTGTATTCAAGCCGTGAACAGAGCCGCTGCGCTGCATGACTTTGGACGGGCGCGATGCGAAGAGAACGATGGCACGACGATATTGCTTGACGCACTTACTGATGGATGGGGTGAGTTTGCCGCGCCTTTTATCTTCGACGAGTGCAGCGACGACGACGCAAAGTTGCTGCTTGAGAGTTTTATTGATTTCCGATCTCTTTACCAATACGATCTCGCGGTTCAGCTTTCGCGTTTGCTGGCAAGGCGAGGCGTGCTCGTCAGGGCGCGGATGGGACGCATTCTTGCAAAGACCGACTGGAGTTCGTATGGCTCTAACGGACTTTTGCTCTCGTATCTCGCGTCGAGGAAGGGGAGTGACCCGCTCATTTGCCGACTTTTAGATACGGTGGGTGAAGACAACCGCGACGGACTCTTCATTGCCTGCTGGTATTCGTCGGGGAAGAAGGTTCAGAAGTGTCTCAAGCGAAAGTTTGAGAGCTGGATCGAGAGCGACAACTCGTGGGGTGGTGGCACTGGCGAGGGGTGGTGGCTCGGCGCATTCCTTTCGAAATGGACGAAGGAGCAGACATTTTCTTACGAAGAACTCCAATTGCTTACACAGTGGTATCTTGAACACCAAATCCCGACGCCGTAGTCTGAGTGATCTTGTAACAACTTCCGCGTCGTATTGACAAGAAAAAAGTTGTTACAACATCGGCAACACGGGCAAAAAAGTTGTTACAATAGCAAGGCAAGGCCGTAGTGAAGAAATGACATCTATTGTAAAGGAGACCATAAAATGAAAACTAGAATTATGATAGTCGCGCTTGTGGCGGCGGTTGCTGGATGCGTGAGCGGGCCGAAGGTGGACAATACGCCTGTTGCGGCGCTTGACTTGAACCGCTATCTTGGCGAGTGGTACGAGATCGCGCGATTCGACCATTCGTTCGAGCGCGGTGTTGAGAAGGCGAAGGCCAACTACACGCTGAACGAGGACGGCACGATCAAGGTCGTGAACTCCGGCATCAAGGACGGCAAGCCCAAGACGGCCATTGGGAAGGGGAAACAGACGGATACCCCTGCGCTTTTGCGTGTCTCGTTCTTCGGCCCGTTTTACGCCGATTACCGCGTGATGATGATAGACGAGGGCTACACCTACGCGCTTGTCGGTAGCGGCAGCGCGGATTATCTCTGGATGCTTTCGCGGACACGCGATCTTCCTGATTCAACGAAAAGCGAACTTCTCTCCGAAGCCAAGCGTCGTGGTTACGACACAGATAAGTTGATTTGGGTAAAGCAGGAATAAACTTGTAACATGAGTGCCGTGATTTCATTCTTGACTTCATTGTTGTTTATTGCATGTTTGATTTACGTGCCGATATGCGCGATCGTGGTGTTGGCGCGTAGTCTTGCCACGCCGGGCGAAGGCAAGATGACGAAAGAGGATGAGCGGTTTGGCAAACTCTTTTCGTGGCACTATCTCTTCTGGGCTGTGTATGCACTTCTCATTCTATTCTGCATAGGCAGTGCCGACTGCCATCCAGTTCATGATGGAATGACCGAAGCCGAAAGCAAGATTCTCTGCTGGAAGGCGCTATTCGCAGGCCCTTATGCGGGACGGTTTCTGCCATGTGTCCCAGAGCGGCTCTCGGAAGTAGGTGCCGTGTATGTTGTCGTTCCCATGCTCTTCCTGCTGGTTGCCGTTGTGCTGGCGGCATTCAGGAAATGGAAGCTTGCGCTCTATAGCTTTGCGACCTTCGCCTTAGTCTGGCTCTTTATGGCGACAGGCGCCTTATGGTATTGGAAGTAAATTGAGTTCTAATGTATGCGTCGATTGACGGCTGAGGACTATGCGGTTGATGCGGTGACTGGCGCGAAGATGCTCGTCGGCGCATGGCTTTGCCGTCGGCTGGAGGCTGGCTCTGTCGTGCGGCGGCGCATCACCGAAACAGAAGCCTACTGCGGCGAAGAGGACACCGCCTGTCACGCGCATAAAGGTCGCACTGCGCGGACGGACGTGATGTATTCGCCTGGTGGCTGCGCCTACGTCTACCTTTGCTACGGAATGCACGAAATGCTGAATGTGGTGACAGGGCCGGAAGGGCGTCCAGAAGCCGTCCTCATTCGTGGCGTCGAGGGCGCGGAAGGCCCTGGGCGGCTGACGAAACTGCTCAAGATCGACCGCTCGCTCAACCGCGAAGACCTTGTCGCATCCAATCGGCTGTGGATTGAAAGCGATGGCGCGCGTGTTAAGTTCACCGCCGCCCCGCGCATAGGCATCGCCTACGCCTCTAAGCGCGACCAGTCGCGGAAGTGGCGGTTTACCATTTTCCGCTGATAATGTCTGCGCGGATCGTTGCTGAAGATTGGCGTCAAATGGCCAAGCCCGCGATATTGACTTGGGTTTTGCGCGTATGGTAAAATGCCTTTCGTCATAGAGGATAACATGTCGTGAACACAAGAAGACAGTTCGTCGCCGGGGCGGCATG
>JAFYQC010000139.1 GCA_017547265.1 Kiritimatiellia bacterium
CGCCCCGACGCGGACGCGCTGCCACAAATAAAAACGGCATTTGGAAAAAAGAACCGCCGCTGCGGGGTGCCGGATTGGCACGCTTCGCAGCGGCGACTTGGGCGAGATTCGCCCCTGGAATTAGGCGGTCGCGCCTTCGTCCAGGATCGTGATCTTGCACTTGGCGAAGACGCCGTGGTCGAGATCGATCTTGGCCTCGTACTCGCCGACCTCACGCAGCGACTCCTCGAGGGAGAACTGACCGCGCTCGATCTTGACTCCGCGCTGGGCCTCGATGGCCGCGAGGAGGTCGGTCACGCTGACGGCGCCGTAGAGCTTCTTGCCGTCCGTCGTGCTGGCGGAAACGGTGAGGGCGAGGCCCTCGAGCTTCTTGGCGATCGCGAGAGCGGCCTTCTTCTCCTCAGCGGCACGGGCGGCACGCTCGGCCTCAAGCTTCTTGAGACGGCGCTTCGCGGCCTCGGTCGCGACGGAGGCGAGCCCCTTGGGGGCGAGATAGTTGCGGAAGTAGCCCGGAGCGACCTTGACGATCTCGCCGGCCTTGCCGAGCTTCTTCACGTTGTCCATAAGCATCACTTCGATATGCATGGCGTATCTCCTTCCGCTTAGGCCATGAGGCCCATGTTGCGGGCGCGCTTGACGCCCTGGCGGATCTGGCGCTGCTGCGCGGCGGTGACGCCGGTAATGCGCGCGGGCAGGATCTTGCCGTAGTCAGTGATGTAGTACTTGAGCGTCTCGATGTCGTTCACGTCGATCTGGTCGTTCGGGCCGAGCGCGGGACGCTTGCGGGCGGCGAATTCCTCGCCTGCCGAGCTGTTGGATTTCTTGAAAGCCATTTTAGTGGTTCCTTTTTAGATTTTATCAGAACGGGATGTCGTCGGGATCAGACTCCAGAGCATTGGGCTGGGCTGCCGGTGGTTCCGGCCTCTGGGCGTTGCCGGGCTGCTGAGGCCGCGTCTCGCCTTTTGGCGCAAGGAACTTTATCGTAAGCGCCCTGACCTTGAGCTTCTGGTGCCTAACACCGTCCTTCTCCCAGGTATCCATCTGAAGGCGGCCCTCGACGAGGACCGGGCTTCCCTTTACGAGAAACTGGCCGCAGAGCTCGGCGAGCTTGTCCCATGCGTCGACGTCGACGAACACGGGGAAGTCCTGCATCTGCCCGTTGCGGTCTCTCCTGCGCTCGTTGACGGCGAGGCCGAGACGCGCGACTTTCATGCCGCTCGACCCGGTCGCGCGAACGTCTGGATCGCGCGTCAGGTTGCCCATCAGAATCACCTTGTTGAAGGAGGCCATCTCAGTTCTCCTGTAAGGTTACGCTTCCTCGGCGACAGGAGCCGCGGCCGCAGCAGCAGCGTCCTTCTTTGCCTGGCGCTCGGCGCGGGCCGCGCGCTCGGCGGCGATCTTCGCCTCACGGCGCTCGTCGACGGCGAGAATCTGAACGCGGAACACCTCTTCGACGAGGTGGTAGCGGTTGACGAGCTCGTCGACCTTGGCGGGATCGAGCTCCATGCGAACCTTGACATAGACGCCGCTGTCGCGCTTGCCCATCGGGCGCGAGAACGAACGGCGACCGAGGGAAACCTTCTCCAGAATGTTTCCGCCGACGCGGGTCACTTCCGCAAGAGCCTTCTCGAGATTCGCCTCGAGGACGTCTTCCTTCGCAATGCCGACGAAGATGTAGAGAGCATCGTACTTCTTCATTACTTCTTCTCCTCCTTCTTGTCAGCCGCAGCGGCTTCCTCTTCCTTGCCCTTCTTGATGACCTCGGGAGCAGCGGGAGCTGCACCGGCCGCAGCAGCAGGAGCGCCACCGGCCGCAGGAACGTCATCCGGGGCCTTGACGACCGCCACGGGAACTTCGCCACGCGTGACGACGGTCTGCTTTTCGCCGAGCTTGAGGTCGCGGACGAACAGCGTCTGGTCGAGTCCGAGCGCAGAGACGTCGATCTCGAACTTCTCCGCGATGTCGGTCGGCAGGCAGTCGACGTCGATCGTGCGGAGCGTCTGTTCGAGGACGCCGCCGCCGAGCTTCACGCCGACAGGTTCGCCCACGAGGTACAGCGGAACAGTGACGCGGACCTTCTCGGTCAGCGACACTTCGCTGAAGTCTACGTGTATCGGGGTTCCGGCGAGGACGTCGTTCTGCATTTCGCGCATGAGCGCGGGAACTTCCTTGCCGTCGAGATCGAGCGTGACCAAGAGCTGCTTGCTCGCGTGGCCGCGCGTCGCCATCATGAAGTCGTGCGCAGGGAGCTTAATCAGCTCAGTGCCGCCCTTCTTCATTTTCATCACCGAACCGGGAATCATCCCCGTACGGCGAAGACGGCGGACAGCGCCCGTACCCTGTTCGGTACGCGCTTCCGCCTTGATCCTTATCTGATCCATCTTATGCCTTTTCTGGTAATCTGACCGCATACTCTCGCGACACTCGTCGCTACCCTCCGCGGCAAAACGGCGTAAATTATACCAAATATGGCCCAATTCGCGCAAGAGCGAATTTTGCAAAATTGAAACAACTCCGATGGTTGGCAAATGTGTCTCCGCTACCGCTTCGCCTTTGCTCCGCGTATTTCAACCTATGACATGTCGCATTTCTGTGTTTTGTAGCTGGAGGTGGCATCCTCCAGACCTCCTCTGCCGAAGGCAGCCTAAAAAATCTACAATAAAGAAAGCACAGGGCGTGGCTGAATGATGCGGAGCGCGAAGCGGAACGGTAGTGGAGCTACTTTGCCAGCCGTCGGAGTTAATACAAAATACAACGAATTCGCCTATGGTTACCTTATTCCACCTCGCGGGAGAGCTTGAGCGGAAAGTCGGTCGTGACGCGATCGGCGCCAACGGCAGCACACTCGTCCCATGTTGCCTTGTCCTGACACATCCAAAGGCAAACCGTCAGCCCCGCCTTGTGCGCCTTCTCAATCATCTCCTTGGTCGTTCCGACGCGCGGCGCGACGCTGCAGCAACCAAGCTCCTTCGCCTTGGCAATATGCGCTTCCTCAAGCGGACTGCCGACGATAAGCCCAATTGGCGCGTCGGGATCGACCTTGCGCATCGTCTCAAGCGTCTTCTCGTTGAAGCACGTGAACGCATACGTCCCTGGCTTCATCAACATCTTGGTCATCGCATTCAGCCGGCGGCAGTAGTCCTCGAGAACGTAAGACGTGTAGAAGTCGCTCGGGCCCGCCTTCATCTCGATCTCCATGAAAATGTCCTCGCGGCCGCGCATCGCCATAAGCACCTCAGAAAGCGCCGGCACCTGCTCGGAAGACTTCTTGAGGCGCAACTTGCATAGATCAGAGAATGTCGTGTCTTCCACATTCCCCTCTCCGGTGGTGGTGCGCGCCAAGCTCTCATCATGCATCACCACTAGTACGCAGTCCTTCGTGTAACGCACGTCGAGTTCAAAACCCTTTATGCCGCGCGAGAGGCACATCTCGAAACCGCCAAGCGCGTTGTCGTCGTATTCGGCGCGGCCTCCGCGATGCGCTTGAACAAGCGGACCTAAGCCAGTCTTAAGTTTCGCGTTCGCCGGAAACCTTGGGCTCGCGCATCCAGAAGCGAAAACGGCCACCACAAGCGCTGCAAAGAAGAATTCAAGGAACTTTGCTTTCATGTGTTCTCTCCCTTATGCAAGAAAGTCGTTAAGCGTCATTAGCGATGGAATCCTCTCAAGCGGATACTTCACGCCGAACACACGTTCTGTTTCCATCACGAGACGAAGATGGTTCACGCTGTCCCAGCCAGGTATCGATTCATAAGCGGTCGTGCCGTCTATCGACGCGCGGTCAACGCCGAAGATGCGCGCCGCAAGAGCGAAAAACGCCTCGCGCCGCGTCGAATCTGAAAATGTCGCAGCAGGAGTCACTTTTCTTCCTCTCCCTTGTTTTGCCGCTTGTCCTGCTTAGGCAAAGTCCCGCCAAACTTGCGATTCACATACGCCTGCATGATGCGATCAGCTTCCGCAGGGTTAAAATGAACCAATTTGTCGCGTTGCTCTGGCCAGACACGAAGCCCGCCCTCAATCTCAGCCTTGCGCTCCCTCAAAGTAGGCGCTCCCATATAAATGGCAAAGATGTTTGCGGCAATTGCAACAGGTATTATTGCAAGCATGAACAACCGAAGCGTCCGTTCAATGCGTGTACCATGCACTATCTGCGCTATTAAGTAGCACTCACAACAGAATATAGATATTGCAATTATCTCAAGCCGGTAGAAAAGGCCCGCCCCTGACAAGGTGCTTCGGCACAGCCCCCCAGCCGCAACAACGGAAAGAAGATACAGCAAAAACCAGAACACCGGATCACGAGCAAACTTCCTGAAGTTTAAAAGAATAACTACTATCAATCCGCACGAAATCGCACCAAGAAGACGCGCAAGAGGCGCTATGGGAGCAAGATTCCCAAGAAGGCAAAGCGTAAAATCAACCATGCCAAGAAGCGTCCATTGCGAATACTCGACATGAGCAACAGTCGCCTCATGGAATCCATGCATGTACGGAACAACCACGACAATTGCAGACACCGCAACCGCGGCAAGGCCACCGAAACCCTTCCCGTCCAAGAAGGCAGCAATAAGAAGCGCAGGCCACACCCCTATTCCAGACGCGCTCGTCAAGGTTGAACATACGGCGAAGAAGATGGAAAGCGCCAAATACCGAGTACTCGATCTACGAGTAAATGCCAGCATTGATGCAAAAGAGAAAAGCAACACAGCGTGACTTTGTATTGACGTTAGCGTCCAAAGTGTATTCTCGCAGTTCCCCAAGTCCAGGAACAGCCAGACAAAAGGAATAAAATACAACAGCAAACCCTTACGCCAAAACAAAACGCCTAAGGCAAATACATACCCAAGAAGGATTATGTCGCCAAACACCGTACATGCCAAGAAAGGGAAAAAGCCAGGATATAGGTCAAACACCTCAAATACAAGCCGCGGAATGACTAGCCGATGCTCGTTATGAAAATCAGCAATATGAAGCAACCGCTCAGGGAAGTCTCTGCCAAGGTACATCAGTGTTGTGTGGAAATCGTCCCACCAAGGCGCGTCCCATGCATAAAGCGAGACACAGGCAAAGAAAAGCGCAACTGGCGCCACGAAAAGAGAACCGATGGCTATCGGTTTCCACGACTTGGCAAAAGCCCGTAAGAACCAATGCATGTAATTCGGCAACCACTTCCACAACTTGAAGTTCGACTTGCCGGCGACGCGGTCGCGCCATGTTGTGGGGACCTCAACAATGCACCGCCCAGCAAGATGCGCTTTGACAACAAGCTCAAGGCCAAGCTCAAATCCGCCAGTCGACTCGATCTTGACCTGGTCTAGAAACGACTTTCGATATAACTTGAAGCTGTTGGTTGGGTCATGCGTCGGCAACCGTGCAAACCAATGCAGAAGCATACCCGCCGTGCGTGAAAGGAAGCCCTTGAACTTAGGCCCACCAATTTGCCGCCCGCCTTTCATGTAACGCGAAGCACATACAATGTCGGCCTTCTCCCTCTCCGCTGCGGCCACCATATCATTGATGACCTCCGGCGGATCGCAGAGGTCCGCCATCGTAACAACGACAAGCTCCCCTTTTGCGTCTTCAAGACCAGTCTTTATTGCATTCAGCGCTCCACGGCCGTACTTGTTTTTCACAAGACGGAAAGGAATGCGCGTTTTGCCCTCGAGCTCACGAGCTGGTGCAAGGGTCGAGTCCTCATCGCTGTCGTAGACAAGCCAAGTCTCGGCGTCGACAATGGTTTTCGCATCAAGCTCGGCCAAAGTCGTCTTGATGTTGTCCCCTTCGTTGTATACAGGGACTACTATAGTGACACTCGCGCTCAAATTCCGCCAATCCTGATCTGCTCCTCAATCCAGGGAATGACCTCGTCGAGAATCTGATCCAACGAAGTATCCGCCTTGAAGCCAAGCAGCCGTTCGGCCTTATCGACGCAAGGGACACGCTTCTGCACGTCATACTTGAATGGCTCGTCACTCGTGTATGCAAACTTCTTCGCCCCCTTGTGGTAGCGATTCCAAATATTCTCGGCCAGTTCCAACACAGTAGTCGAGACTGGCGTCGAGAGATTGAAGTCCTCGTTTACGGCTTCGGGCTTTTCGATGCACAGACGGATGCCACGCGCGAGATCTCCGCCATAAGTGTAATGGCGCACCTGGTTGCCAGCGCCAAGGATGTGGAGCGGGTCCTGTCCTTTGTAGACCTTCTGCACAAGATCCGGCACGACGTGGCTCATGGCAAGTTTTACGTTGCCGCTTTCAATCTCCTTGTCGCACAACGCGCGCTTCTCGCCCGTTCCGACACAGTTGAACGGTCGGATTACCGTGTAGGGCAACTGATACTGCTCCCACGCGCCCTGAGCGAAATACTCGCACGCAAGCTTCTGGAAGCCATAGGTGCTCGAGGGCGGTGGACACTTGCGCGCCTCAGTCTCTGGCGTCGGGTAGATGTCGGTGTTCTCGAAGACCATCGACGAAGAAAGCACGTTGATCTTCTTCAGCTTCGCGTTCTGCTTGGCCCAGATC
>JAFYQC010000140.1 GCA_017547265.1 Kiritimatiellia bacterium
CATGTTCTCGGGGCGCATTTCCGTAGTCCTTCTCCTCTTCGAGGCAAACGCGAAGGACGACTATTCCGAGGAGAAGACCGCAGGCGTCCTGGGCAACAAGCGCAAGAAACGCGCAGCGAAACCCCTTGGCGTCGGACCGCAGGGAAGAGGCCGTTTCAACAACGCCGAGCCGACGATCTGGAACAGCGAGGATCTCGACATTCCGACTTACTTAAGGCGCGGCATAAGCCTGGACGTGTGACATGGCTGTACGCGATGGACACGTTCACGTTCTCCCCTTGCACGTCGCGAACAAGATCGCGGCAGGCGAGGTCGTGGAACGTCCTGCGTCCGTCGTGAAGGAGCTTGTCGAAAACGCGGTAGACGCAGGAGCCGCCAATATCAAGGTCTCCATCGTGCAAGGCGGACGCAAGCTCGTCTCGGTACGCGACGACGGCTGCGGGATGACGAAGGACGACGCCCTTCTTTCGCTTGAGAGGCAGGCGACCTCGAAAATCCTCGACGTAGACGACATAGAGAACATCGACACCCTCGGCTTCAGGGGAGAGGCGATTCCGTCAATCGCGTCAGTATCGCGATTTTCCCTCGTGACCCGCCGCCACGACGCGGACGAGGGAACGCAGATCGTCGTAAACGCTGGTGAACTCGTCGAGACGAGCACGGCGGGCTGCCCTCCGGGGACACTCGTAGAGGTACGCGACCTCTTCTGCAACGTTCCCGCACGGCGCAAGTTCCTACGCTCTTTCGCAACAGAGGAAGGCCGCGTAAAGGGACTATTCACAGTCCACGCGCTCGCGCATCCCGGTATCGGCTTCTCGCTCGTCGTGGACGGCAGAGAACTCTACCGACTCGCGCCCGCGACTTCGCTCGCCGACCGTCTACTCGACATCTACGGTGCGGACTTCGTCGAGAGCTTGATTCCCCTTCCGCCGCCGTCCGACCAGCAGAAAAATGTCGTGCGAGTCTCTGGCTACATAGAAAAGCCAAACCTCTCGATGCCGACGCGACGCGACCAATATATGTTCGTGAACGGACGCCCTGCGACCGCGCCTTCGATTGCCTACGCCGTACGCGAGGCATACCCGCACAGACAAGGCGACATAAAGCCCGCGCTTTTCCTTTTCATCGAGTTACCGCCAAACCAAGTCGACGTCAACGTCCATCCGACAAAGAGAGAGGTGCGCTTCCGCGACAACATCGCTGTAAAGCGCGCGATTACAGAGGCGATTGAAGGCGCGCTCGGGCTTAGGTCGACGATGGGCGGTATTGCGACGAGTGGGACTAACGGGACGAATGGGACGAATAGGACTAATGGGACAGCCGAGACGAACGGGACAAGCGACTGGGGCTTGCCGACGCCGCAAGCCGCGCCTGTCGCAAGCCAAGCCACCGCGGCGCCCGCCCCAGCGCCGACCCTAACTGACCCTAGGCCGACCCTAACTGACACTAGGTCGACCCTAACTGACCATACGCCGCAACCTGTTGCGGTAGAGCTTCCCCTCGCCGCCGACGACACAGGCGCAAGGCCGTGGAAGTGGTTCAAGTTCCTCGCGACGACGGCGAGCGGCTATCTTCTCATTGAGACCGATGCGGGGCTTGTCACTATAAACCCACACGCCGCTCGCGAGCGCATTGCCTTCGAGCAGCTTCTTTCGCGCTCCGGACAAGGCGACGCCCTTTCTCAGCAGCTCCTTATCCCTGAGACGATTCACCTCTCGCCTGTCGACGCAGCGCGAATTACTGCAGCGCTCGGCGACATCGAGCCGATGGGCTTCAAGATCGAGCCGTTCGGGCGCGACACCTTCAAGATCGACGCCGTTCCGCAGCTTATTGGATCCCTCTCCCCTGCAGACGTCATTTCCACGGTCGCACGCGATCTCTCGGAAGGCGGCGCAAGGCGGGGCGAACGTTGGCGCGAAGAACTTGTAGCAAAGTCGATAGCGCGTTCCTTTGCAGGGATGTCTCTTGCGCTCGACGAATCTGGGGCGACGAAACTTGTCGAGGAACTCGCCTCGTGCCGTATGCCATACATAAGCCCAGGCGGAAAGCCGACAATGATATTCACTTCGACGCGCGAACTCGACAGGCGGTTCGCAAAAAGCTAGACGTCGCGCCCTTCCCCGTTGCGGCGAGAGGCGAGAAGCCATAGGATAAACGGGCCGCCGAATATGGCGCAAATTACGCCAACACCGACCTCGGGGAGAAACTTTGCAGCAACAATCTGGGCAACTGCGAGGAATGCGCCCCCGAAGAGCGCAGAAAGCGGCAAGAGCCGCTGCATACGCGGCCCGAATACGCGCCTGACGAAATGCGGAACGACGAGCCCGACAAAACCTATCGCGCCAGCAAGAGACACCGACACGGCCGTAGCAAGCGAGACCGCACCAATCACGGCAATCATAGTCGTGCGCGTATCAACGCCGAGACATTCGGCCTCGTCATGTCCAAGCTCAATTACGTTGAGTTCACGACGGAAGAAAGCAAGAACAGCCATCACTATCGCAAGCACGAGCGCGCCAGAGGCAAGCGCAGCGAACCCAACTTCGGATAGGGAGCCGTATAGCCACTTGTTGAGGCGCGTAAAATCCTCGGGCGAGCAGTAGGAGAGGACGAGCCAGTCTAGTGAGCCGGTAAATCCACCGACGACAAAGCCGGCGATAACGACTGTTGAGAAGTTAGACCTAAGCTGTGCGTCCGATCCGTTGACGTCGCGCGCCCTCGAGGCAAACCACGCGACGAGAAGAAGAAGCGAAAGCGAGAAGCACGCGCCAAGGAAGCTCGACGCCGGGAGAACCCACGCCGCGAGAGCGACAAGTCCGAGCTTCGTCGCAAGCGCCGAGAAAAGCGCGCTTCCGCCGACTATGCCGAGGATATACGGTTCAGCAAGAGGATTCCTTAGGACGCTCTGCAGGACTGCGCCCGACACGGCAAGCGCCGCACCAACGACGATCGCAGCCGCTATGGAAAGCATCATTTGTCCTTGATGGTGCCCTTCAGCACCGCGATGAAAGCGGATTGCGGAACGTTGACGTGGCCAAACTCCTTCATCCTCGCCTTGCCGCGCTTCTGCTTTTCCAAGACCTTCATCTTTCGCGTCACATCGCCACCGTAGAGCTTTGCGAGAACGTCCTTGCGGAAAGGCCTGATGTCTTCGCGGGCTATGATCTCCTTGCCAATCGCGGCCTGCACCGGAATCTTGAACTGGTGCGGCGGAATCGTGTCGGCAAGCGCCTTGCACATCTGAAGCCCCCTCGCGCGCGCCTTGGCACGGTGTACCATCGTCGCAAACGCATCGACAGTCTCGCCGTTGAGGAGAATGTCCATCTTCACGATGTCGGAGACCTGATAGCCCGCGGGCTCATAGTCCATCGAGGCATAGCCGTGGCTCACTGACTTCAGCGTGTCGTGGAAATCGATCAGTATCTCGTTGAGAGGAAGCATGCAGTGAAGCATCACGCGCTTCGCGTCAATCGTCTCCGTTCCCTCGACCTGCCCGCGGCGGTCCATCACGATGCGCATAACGTCGCCTATAGATTCCGACGGCGTGATGATGCGGGACTTGAGAATCGGCTCGGATATTGTCTCGAGCGCGGAAGGATCGGGCATCTGAAGCGGGTTGTCGAGATCCTTCTCCTCGCCGTTCTTTAGCTTCAGCTTGTAGACCACGCCGGGAGAGGTCGAGATTATGTCGAGACCAAACTCGCGACGCAGGCGCTCCTGGACGATCTCCATGTGGAGAAGCCCGAGAAAGCCGCAGCGGAAACCGAAGCCGAGAGCGAGCGAGCTTTCGTGGTGGAACGTGAACGCCGAATCGTTTAAGTGCAGCTTTTCAAGCCCCGCCGAGACCTTAGGGAACTCGTCCGTCGACATCGGGTAGATACCGCAGAAGACGGTCGGGTGGATATCCTGAAAACCAGGAAGCGGTTCCGTCGCGCCGAGTTTCGCCGTAGTCACCGTGTCGCCGATCTTGATCTCGCTCGGGTCTTTCACCGTGCCGACGATGTAGCCGACCTGTCCTGCCTCAAGATGGTCGACCGGCTTCTTCGTCGGAGAGAAGATGCCGACTTCGTGAACGGTAGTCGAAACATGGCTCCCCATGAAGACGACGCTCTGACCCGCCTTAAGCGAGCCATCCATTACGCGGACATATGTTATCACGCCGCGGAACTCGTCGAACACTGAGTCAAAGACGAGCGCCCTAAGCGGCGCATCAATGCCGAGCGTCGTGGGCGGCGGTATGCGGTTGACGATTGCCTCAAGGACCTCGGGGCAGCCCATGCCGGTCTTAGCAGAGACGAGAAGCGGGTCGTCCATCGGAATCGCGAGAATGTCCTCGATCTCGCGCGAGACCTCCTTGACGTCGGCGCCTGGAAGGTCAACCTTGTTGAGAACGGGAACGATTTCGAGTTTCGCGTCCTGCGCGAAGTATGTGTTCGCAACGGTCTGCGCCTCAACGCCCTGTGCGGCGTCGACTACGAGAAGTGCCCCTTCGCACGCACCCATCGAGCGGCTGACCTCGTAGGCGAAGTCAACGTGGCCGGGCGTATCGAGGAGATTGAATAGATACTCCTTGCCGTCCTTAGCCGTGTAGTGCATCGAGACAGGATGAGACTTGATCGTGATGCCGCGCTCGCGCTCGAGGTCCATCGCGTCGAGAGTCTGCTCCTTGAGCTCGCGCGCGGATATCGCATGCGTAAGCTCGAGGATGCGGTCGGAAAGAGTCGTCTTCCCGTGGTCGACGTGCGCGATGATACAGAAGTTGCGTATGTTGTCGAGAGTCACTTCGCGTCAGCCGTCTTGATCTTGTCCCACGCCTTGTTGTAGTACTCCACGACCTTGGGATCGTCGAAGCCACGGAGCACCTGCCCGCGAGACAACGTCTCGGGCGTGATTATTACAATGGAGCGAGTCTTGTCGTCGAGTAAGTCAATTCCTGGCCTGACCGGATTCACCCCGCAGATATACTCCATGTTCGCCTTTGCGACCTCGCCGTCGTAGACGAAGTTGATGAATGCGTATGCGAGATCCTTGCGCTTGGCGCCCTTGGCAACGACCATTTCGTCAAACGCGATCGTGAAACCTTCTTTTGGCAGGGCAAAACCAATATCGCAACGACACCCAGTACCCTTCCTCCCGCCGCAAACCATTACCTGCGCGGCATCGGTAGAGTAGCCCTGCCCGATCCACGAGGAGCCGTCAGCCACCTCGGCCTTGTAGCTCTCGGCGTCGAACTTGCGCATGTTCCCCTTCCACTTGAGCACCTGTGCAACCGCCGCGTCAATCTCCGCCGGATCGGTGGAGTTTACCGAGTAGCCAAGGGACATCAGCCCGCCGCCAATCACCTCGCGAATGTCGTCAAGGAGAGTTATACGGCCTGCCAACGCCTTGTTCTCGAGTATAGACCACGACTCCACGTCGGCACCTGCCGGCACCTTGTCCTTTGCGTACATGAAGCCGGTATAGGTAACGGAGTATGGAACGCTAAAGTAGAACGTCGGGTCCGCAACCTGAGCGGCATACGACCTGTCGAAATTCGCCCTGACGTTGGGGCACTTCGAATGGTCGATCTCTTCTATCATGCCCTCGTCCGCAAGCTTCGAAACAATGTAGGAGCTTGGGATCATGAGGTCGTAGCCAGTTCCTCCCGCCTTGAGCCGCTCGTACATCGCCTCGTTCGAATCGAACGTGTCAATCACGACGCGGACACCAAGCGCCTTTTCGAAACCGGCCACGAGCTCTGGCGCAATGTAGTCGGACCACGTGTAGATGCGAAGTTCGCCGCCGTCCTTCACGTCAAGCTTGCAGCCGCTCGCCTCGGCGGCTGCGCGCGCCTGCGGCGAAAGGTCACGCACCTCGCCGCCTGACGGAGCACAGCCCGCGACGACAACAGCCGAGAGAACGGCGACGGATGCTTTCAACAGATTCATGATCCCGACTTTTCTGTTCACTTCGTCTCTGTCGCCTTGATCCTGTCCCAGGCCTTGTTGTAGAGTTCCATGACCTTGGGATCGTCGATGCTCTTGAGAATCTGCCCGCGTTTTAGCACCTCGGGGTCGAGAAGCACGATATCGCGCGTCTCTTCGTCAAGAAGGTCGATTCCCGGCTTGACGGGGTTGGGGCCGCAGAGGTACTCCATGTTCACCTTAGCCGCCTCGCCTTCGTACACGAAGTTGATGAACGCGTATGCGAGGTCCTTGCGCTTGGCGTCCTTGGCGACCACCATCTCGTCGAACGAAATCGTGAAGCCCTCCTTCGGAAGCGCGAAGCCGATGTCGTCGCGCGGCTCCATGCCCTCTTCCTCGTCGCCGACAATGACCTGCGCGGCGTC